>JBDTTC010000384.1:0-14247 GCA_039930825.1 Arenimonas sp. | reverse complement strand
CCCCCACGGAGGTAATGGTGATTATTTGTAGGTCGCGTCGCTAACCCGCCAGGTATTATCGGCATTACGCGTCAGGGTAAAGCTTCCGCTGAAATGGTCCTGATCGCCGGTACGAACATTTTTGAAACGGTTTTCGTATCGCAAATTTTCGAATGCGCCACTGACCACGCCTTTCAACTCCTTGAAGGGATTATTGGTTCGACGCTTTTCTTTTTCATGTTCTATTTTACGTTTTTCGTCCAGCGCAGCAACGATTACGTCACCATCGGCGCTGTAGGTGAAATCAAATTCGGCCTGCACCTGGTATTGCACCGGGTCGCTGTTCGCCATTTTTACCAGATTGCTAAACACGAAATTTTCGGCCACGATAAATTGGCGCGGATAGTCTTCTTTCTGCAGCACGTAATCGCCAATAGCCATCTGCATGGCGGCTTCACTTGGCCGGAATAAGCCGCAACCGATTAAACACGACAGGACAAGTGCCGCTAGCAATATTCGAAACTTGATCATCATGCTTCCTTATTTATTGCGAGCATCCTGGACGATCTGCGCGATATGCGGTTGGCCCTGCTGAATTAGCTCATGCGGTGTAAATTGAAATCCGCATAACACCATCGCTTCGCCCAGCGCCCAATCCAATTGGTCTTTGCTGAAATTGCGGCTGCCGGCAATGATCGCCGCCAATACCTCGTCACTGGGTACCGGGCCTTCCGACGGCGCTTCACTGCTGCCGCCTTTGCCGCCAACCACCTGCTTGTTAGCCATCGCCGTTTGCAGCCATTCAATACGAGCCAAAGCCGTAGCGAAACGATCACCGGAATCATCGAGTGCCGGTACAGCCGTTGCCAATGCACCGAGCAAGGCATCGCGCTCGGCGGCAACTGCGTTTTGCTCTTTTTTAAGTTTTTCTTGTGCGGCTTTCATTTTTTCCACTTCAACGCCAAGCTGCTCGAGCTCCGTGCCCGGATCCACCAGGGTTTTTGCATCGAGCAAACGCATCACGTCTTGGCCGAGTTTTTCGAATAAATCAGGATGCGAAAACTTCAAGTCGCGCGCCGCACGCTGCCAAGCCAAACCGACCTGGTTAGTGGTAAGCGTCTTGTTGTCCTTGATGATCGGATCCGGCACATTTTCCGGCGTCCGCGGTTTGCCGGCATCGGCAATAGCTGCATCGATCTTGTCGCACATTTCGGTTTTATGAAAATCCTTAATGTACTTGCGTAGCTCGATGCGGCAGTCAATCAGCAGGTTGCGAAGATCCTTCATATACGAATGGTAGGCACACTCAAGCCGAATGGCTAGGGGCAGCGGATTCCAATCGTCGCGCCAACCTGCTCCAACGCTGGTTTTGTCTTGATATGGCCGCAATCAGGCTGGACTGGCTGGCAAAAAGTTCAATCTGCCGCCTTGCCCGGGTAATGCCGGTATAGAGTAGTTCGCGCGAAAGCACCCGATGACTGGCGTCCGGCAAGACCAGCAAGATGCGTTCAAATTCGGAGCCTTGCGACTTGTGCACGGTAATAGCAAAGGCATCTTCGTGCGCCGGAAAATTAGCCGGATGCCAAGCCTTCAATCCGGCAACCGTTTCGACCCATATCCGCAGGACGCCCTTATCATCCGGCCAGCAAAGGCCAATGTCGCCATTGAACAACTGCTCGCGTGCCGTGTTTTCAGTCACCAGGCAAAGACGACCCGGAAAAAATGCGGCCTCGTTTTTTTTCTTCAAGCGATCGCCAATATAACGATTGATGGCGATGCTGCCGGCGCTGGATTCCCGCGCGGCGCAGAGCACCCGAAATTCCTTGCTCAGGCTTATCGCTTGCTCGAGTGACACTGCCTGCTGGATTTTCTGATAGTGCAGCAGCGCCTTGTCACGGATTATTTTTTCCAATGCCTGCTTATCGCCGGCCTGCCAATGCAATCCTCGGTACTCGCCTTGCAGCAAGCTCTGGATAAAATGCTCGCTATCGCCAGACAATACGGTTTTCGCGGCCAAACCAATATCGGAATCGGAATCCTGGCGGTAAACGCGGTCGAGGTGAACACGATGCTGCGAACTGTCCGGACGCAGGGCAATGGCATCGCAGCAGGCGCGTAAAACATTGCCCGTTTCTACCGACGGCAACTGGTCCGGATCGCCAACCAGAATCAAACGCGCTTCGAGCGGCAAGGCCTCCAGTAGTTTGCACATCAGCGGCAGATCAATCATGGAGGCTTCATCAACGATCAGGACATCCAACGGCAGCGGATGCTCGGCGTCATGCTGGAACTGCACGGAATTGGGTTTGCTACCTAATAAGCGATGCAGGGTTTTGGCTTCTGCCTGTTCGATATTGACTAAAGAAGTTGATTCAAGCGAAGCCAGTGTGCCGTGTAGCGATTCGCTTAAACGCGTAGCGGCTTTTCCGGTGGGAGCCGCGAGAGCAATACGAAGCGACACGGCATTTTCTTTCGCCTGATACTGCAGTAATTGCAACAAGCGACTAATCGTCGAAGTTTTACCGGTTCCCGGACCACCGGTTAGAAGAAAGAATGTGGCCTCGCAGGCGCATTTTGCCGCTATGGCTTGAGCGCCGGTAATATCTTCCGAAAATAATTCAGCACGGAATTTTTCTACGTTTTCCGAAAGTGGTTTCCCGGAGACCGCCAATCGTTGACGTAATGCCTTCGCCAGCCGATCCTCATAACTCCAGTAACGCTTTAAGGCGATAGTGTTTTCATCCAATACCAACACACCGTTTTCCGAATAGCCATCGCCCACCCAGCCGGATGCTTTTAAGGCTTCCAGAAATTCGTTTACACCAGGTAATTGAGGCGATGGCTGGGTACTGGCTTCGCCCAGCAACACATCAAATTTATCTAGCGGTAAACAGCTATGGCCGAGACTGTGGGCTTTTGAAGCCAGAGCGACGGCAACACAAACCAGCTCGGAAGTTTCCGGCTCGAGTCTGTGCAAACTCATCGCAAGTGCATGATCTACATCGCGGAGGTGTTGTGATTTCAGCAGCGAAAATAATAAGGACAAACTCATGCTGCCTGCTCCTGCAGCGGAAGCAATAAGGCTTCCAATTGCTCGAGCAGGGCACGCTCAAAACGCAGGGCCACGATGCCCTCACCGTCATTGCTATTGGCATCCATGCCACGGCAGAACAGATAGCGCACGCCTCCCATCTGCTTTTCGTAATCGTAATTCGATTGCAGGCGGAACCTGCACCAACGATGCAAAGCCAAGGTGTAAATCAAGGCTTGAAAATCGTATTCGCTGTCGCGCATGGCCTGCAGGCATTGCCCGGCATCATAGGCAGGCAGTCGATTCGATTTGTAGTCACACACGTAGAAGCGGCCATCATGTCGATAGATCAAATCGACCTTGCCTGTCATCAAACCATTCAAGCGCCGAAGAAAAGGGAAATCCTCGCGTTGTTGCAGAACGCCATGTTTTTTCAGCAAGGCAAGCAAGGCCTGGCTGTCGCACTCACGCAATGAAAAATGAAATTCCATTTCATTTAGGCGCTGGTGTTCGGGCAAATCGCATAGGCGCAAACCTTCCGGCATGCGTGTCCGCAAGGTGTTGAAAACCAGCGGTGCGAGTTGCGTGGCGCCGGCTTCCAGCTCTTCCTGCAGATAACCCTGCCGCAGCAAGGCCAGATGCAATAAGGGTAATTCCGATTCTGGCGCGTAACTTGCCTGATCGTGATTTGCCCACGCATTCACTTCTGTATTTTCGAGCACATGGTGCAAGGCATTACCGAATGCTATCCCCGAGAAACGCCGGTCGAATGCTTCCATATCTGCCGACAGTTCGACCGTCCCCACTTGAACTTCATCGGCAGCCGCCGTGACGGCCGGACCTGAGTGGCTGCTGCCATGCGTCAACTGCGAAAAGCTTAATACCCGCCAATCTTGATCAATATGCGTTGCAGGCAATGCAATCGATACCGGAGCAGAATTTGTATTGCCGGTGAATGGCGGCAATTCCCGTTTTTGGCCAGATAGTTGAATCACCGTGATATCGGAATTGCCATGATGAATCACATCGAGTTTTTGCAGGATGCCGGCATGATCGGGTGTTTTTACTTGATCTTTTTCATTGCGAAATATGAGCGATGCCAAGCCGCTGGTATTGGACTGCCTAACCTGTCCGCAACAAAGCCAGCAGAAATACTGTGCACGGGTCAGACCGACGTAAAGCAGGCGTACCTGCTCGGCGAGCTGCTCTTCGGCGGCGATAGCCTTGATGGCATCGACAATGCCTTCGTCGTCATTGCCGGTCAGCGCATAAGTCAGGCGCCGATGTTGTTCGTGATAATTGATCAGACGCAGTCCGCCAGAGCCTTTGTTGGCTTTACCGAAGCTGGCAAACGGCAGAAAGACAAAAGGGAATTCAAGGCCTTTGCTTTTGTGCAGGGTCATAATTTTGACGCGGCGCTGATCCGAATCCAGACGCAACATGTTTTCTTCATCAATGCTTTCATTCTGCATTGCGCTGCCGAGCCAATGCAGACATTGTTCAGGCCCCAGAGCCATTGCACTTGCCTGTTGCAGGGCCTCGGCTAGCTGCAAATAATTACTTAAGCGACGTTCACCATCGACGAGTGCCAGGATTCTCGCCGCCGCATCGGCGCAGAGCTGCGACAACAGGCTTAACACACCCTGCTTCAGCCATTTTTCGCGATAGTGCATCAGCAGGTCGGCGCTTTGGTTTGCCGCTGCATCATCGTATTCCAATACGACAATCTGGTCGGCGTGATAACCCAACAACACAGTCGATAATGCACCGCGCCAGCGTGACTGGCTTTGATAGTGAATCAGCGCATCGAGAATAATGAATACTTCCCGCGCTTGTTCGGTCGCAAATAAATTTTCCTGGCTACCGATAACGCTAGCAATTCCGCATTCCGATAATGCATGCTGCATCAGCGCCGCCTCGGCATTGGTATTCACCAGCACGGCAACATCCATAGCTTCGGCCGCCCGAATTTTTTTGGTGTTTTTATCTTTTATCCGGAGTCGTTCCCGTTGGCCAGCAGTCAGTAATTCGTAGATTTTTTCGGCGCAGGCGTGGCTCGCTAATTCACGTGCTTGCCCGGCCGGAAAAGCCACTGGTTTTTGCGTTTGCGGGCTAATGTATTCGGGCAATACGGCGATCTGCATCGCAGGCACTGGCCCGCCATCCAAAACGCAATCGGTTTCCTGCACTGCTTCGCCTGCTTGCACCGGGTAAAACAGGATGTCCGATTCGCGGAAAGCATTTTCACCGCCGGTTTCAAACAGGGTTTGTACGGCGCCAAGCAAACTGGCACGCGTACGAAAATTGTCCGGCAAATTCCATTGTTCCGGTGATTCGCGTTTCGCTGCCAGATAGGCGTGCACATCGCCACCGCGAAATCCGTAAATGGCCTGCTTTGGATCACCGATCAAATAAAGGGCAAGCTCCGGCAGATTTTCCGGATACAGATGTGAAAATATTTTCCATTGTTGGCTGTCGGTATCCTGAAACTCGTCCACAAGTGCAGCGGGATATTCTTTACGCAATGCCTGGCAAAGCGCTACGCCAGACTCCCCTTCCAATGCATTCAGCACGCGGGTAATCATGTCGTCGTAGCCGTATTGCTGCATTTTCTGCAGCAGCGCTTCACGTCGAGTTGCCAGTTTTTGTCTTGCAATATGCAAACAACGGATGTCCTGCGCTTGCTGGACTTTTTGCGCCTGGTCTGCGGCGTCGCGCCATGCTGTAATCGCATCAAACAAAGGCGATTGCGGCTCACGGTCGTTGAATTTTTTATTGGTTTTTACTTGGTCGCCGGCCAACTTGAAAAATGCCATTTTCTTCCCGGGCAGTAAACCGCTATCCAAGGAATACCAGTCTTCGAGACTTTCAAAGAAGGTTTCAATTTGTGTCAACTTGTAGGACGTACCATTGAGGATGCCTGCATCGAACGCTTCCTGCATCAAACGCTGAGCGTCGGCAAGATGATTTTCAAACGCTTTGCGCAGCAATTGATGGTAGGGCTGCATATCAAATGCTTCGGGTATTGTTGCAGGCGCTTCCGGCAGTAAACTTTCCACACGTAATAGTTCGTCGCATTGTTTCGCCAGTAATTCCGGCCTTGGCCAAAGCCTGGCCAGTGACAGCATCAAGTCTCTGTCGGCACCTAATTCGCGCCATAAATCGTAGGCAATTCTTGTATTCAATGCTGCAGCATTCTCAAGCAATTCCGGCGACTGCAAAACCTGTCCCGCGCTCAGGGCATGGTCATTGAGAATTCGCTGGCAAAAACCGTGGATCGTAAAAACACTCGCGCGGTCGCAATCTTGTATTGCCAAATCGAGTAGTTGCCGCAAGTGCTTTTCACCTTTTTGCGGCAACAGTTGTTTTAGCACGCTTGCGCTTGCGCGCTTTTCCGGTGCGAGCGTTTCGATATCTCCGATCAACCCGATATGCAATAAATCCTGCGCCTGCTTTATTTGCGAACGTATCTTTATTTTCAGTTCTTCGGTCGCAGCCTTGGTAAAGGTTACGGCTAGAATATTGGGCAATGCGATTTCGCTTTCCAGCAGCAGGCGTAACACCAGTAAACTCAGGGTGAAGGTTTTGCCGGTGCCGGCACTCGCTTCTATCCAGTGCCGACCTTGCAGCGAAAGCGTGCACGCCAAGGGTCTAGTCATCATCACCGTCTCCGTTGTCGTAATCGTTTCCGGCACCGATAAATTCCGGTGCGCAAGCGCTGAATATCGTGAAGCTGGCTTCCCGGAACAACACACTGTTGGGAAAATATTCTGGCTGGCCGCGATTATCGATGAAAGGATCCTGCCCGCGTAATGCGGTGGTCCACCAACTGCTTTTTTCGGGTATCGCTTTCGATGCGGCAGCCCAGGCAATTTCATTAAATAAAGTCGCCTGAACTTGTTTGCTTTTGACATAGGCGAAACCGGCATCCGGATGAAACGGCAATGGCCGCTGCAGGCCCAATGAAAAAATTTCCAGCAATGCGTTCAAATATTGTTTTGCAGTGTTCGCATCATGGCCGGGACGCACGCGACGCAGTGGCCGGCCTTCCTGTAATTCGATAAATTCAACTAACGCCATTCCGCTTTGCAGTGCCGATAGCAACAAGGCATCCAGGCCGTGCCCAAGATGGTGCTTGCCTTTCATTTTTCCAAATTTTATGCGTGCTGCACCGTTCGTATAAACATCGGCCAAACTGCCCTGCAAAACGAAACGGTCAAGCGGCAATTCGAAAGGCAGCACGCCGGGCTCACCGCTTCGCCACTGCTTGAAACGCATGGCCTGCGACCTTGTTTCCGACAGGGTTTTGTAAAGCACGGCTTCAGCCGAGAAACCCGAGGGCAGCAAAGCCCGACTTCGAAATAATGTTAATAATTCGGCGTCGGTCGGAGTGTCATCGGCGATCAAGGCATTAAATATGGCGTGCTGCAGCTGATAGCGTTGCAAACCTGCAGGATTGCCGAAAGATTCATGCTCGGCTAATGCTTCCTCGCTTTGTTCGAGCCGGAGGCCCAGCCGGTTTTCCAGAAAATTCCGGGGCGGGTCACGGAAGAATTTCTTGAAAGCAGACCAGTCAACAATAGTTGGGCTTTGTGGTTCGAAGGCATCGCCAAACACTGAGGGTACGAAACGGAAATCCGCTTCGCTGGCAATCGATGCTGTCGCCTGCCAGACAGGATCGAAACGCAGATGCCGAGGATCGTTTTCAATGAGGCTGGAAAATACCTGCAGTGGATGTTGCAACACAAATTCTTTTCGGAAATCTTTTTGTTGCGGGTGCATTGTTACCAGGCAATCGAGTAACTCGCTGATCAGGCTGGAAGGCGCTCTTTCGGTATCATCACGGGGGTTTTTTCCGCAATAGCTCAGATAGAAAACAGTATCGGCGGCTGTCAATAATTGCAAAAACAGAAAACGGTCATCATCACGCAAGGAGCGATCGCCATAGCGCCGGGTTGCCGGTGATTTTATTTCTTCGGATAGTCGCTGGATGAAACCTGGTGGCTCGCTGCGCGGCATCTCGCCTTCATTCATGCCAAGCAGGCAAATTACCTTGAACGGAATCTGTCGCATTGGCACCATGCGACAGACCGTTGCACCGCCGCTCAGAAAATTCTGGCTGGCATCGCTTTCACTCAATGCATTCCGGAAATAATCGCGGATTATTTCCGGTGCAATCAAATTATTAAATTCAGCCTGCCGGCATTGTTCAAGTAAATCGGCAACCGCGTCACGGCAACGCTGCATCGCGGCGTTTTCAGTTGCGTTTGCCGAGCTCGAGTCATCCAGCAAGCCAAGTAATTCACCACAATTATTGGCCCAATGGCTGGCCGTGTGCGGATGCCTGAAATAGTCGTTGTGGCGCGCCAGCAAGCGCAAGCCGCGAATCAATTTGTCCAGCGTATTCAAAGCCTGGCCTTCCACTTCCGGTACGGGAGCAACGCCTTTCAAAGTTTGGCTATCGCCGCTCGCGTAACCCAGCAATAAACGATCCAGTGCAAAGGCCCAAGTCGTCAAATGCTCAGCCGGCACGCCTTGCTG
The DNA here is from genome assembly GCA_039930825.1 of Arenimonas sp. GTDB lineage: Bacteria > Pseudomonadota > Gammaproteobacteria > Xanthomonadales > Xanthomonadaceae > Arenimonas. The sequence goes on along the minus strand of JBDTTC010000384.1, from coordinate 5,696 downwards.
CTGTCTGTGTGCTGCATTCAAGCCCCAGCGCGCGCCTGCCTGCTCGATCCAGAATGGCCACCAGCGTTGACAATCATCATCCACACCCAAATATTTTGCCAATGCCGGCGCATTTAATAAATCGAGCACTTCGTTACTGGTGAGTTCGAGTTTTGGCAAGCCCAGCAAAGCGAGAAACAAATCCGTTAACGCCGAACTTTGCTGCAGTTTGCGATCACTTAATCGATAGGGAATAAATCGCGATGTATTTTTTGCTGCACCGAAGACCGCTTCGATGAAAGGAGCGTAAGCATCAATATCCGGCGCCATAATCGCAATGTCGCGCGCCTGCAGTTTTTCATCTTTCAAAAACAGGCGATGCAATTGATCATGCAAAACCTGAACTTCGCGCAAGCGCGTATGGCAGCTATGGATTTGCAAGCTGGTATCGGACGGATCAAAACCACCAACAAGCACACTCGGTGACTGGCGTTCAAGCAAGTCGTTTTTTACCCGTGCCAGCAAAGTGTTTTTGTCGCTCGGCACATACACATCGACGTCGCCTCGCAGCTCGACCGTGTTATTGGAAAAAAGCGTGGCGATAAAGTCGCGTCCGGCCCGACCCCAGGCTTGCAGCAAGGGATTATCGGCTTGTTCGAAAACATCGGCCTGCGGGTTTTTCAGACGTTCACGCAAACTCGAGACATCACCCCAATATTTTTTCGATGGCGAAGGCAGAAAAAAATGCAGTGGGCCGGCTTTTGCCGCCGTTGCGATAAACCGCAAGACATCCGGCGATACATTCAGGCAGGCAAAAACAAACAGGCGTTTTGGCAAGCCCTGCGGTGTAAGCGACCCAGGGGATTCGAAAGCATTGAGGTATTCGGTAATTGCTTGGCCGCGATGGCTTTTACCCTGTGTTACCTGACGCCATAGGTGTGCCTGCCAATCAAGCGGCGAGCCGCCCCGGTCCCAGGCGAGACACCAATCTCTTCGCCAGGCCTGGTATTTCTCGAAGGCCGATGCGCATTCATTCGCTAACGACCAGGCCTTCATTTCCGACTGGCTTCCACGCAAATAAGGTGCAATGGTTTGCAAGGCGGGCTGCTGCCATTGCGTTTTATCCGACAAGACCGAAAACAAACGCCAACGCAGTGTGTCGGCTGCAAAAATATTGCCGGCCGATTCCAGTCCATTGGCATTCAAGGTTTCACGCACAAATTCGCCCGGTGTTAGAAACCGCATATTCGCTGCGATGCCATGTTGTTCGGCCAGTGCCATCTGCAACCATCGTTTCATCGCCGGCTGCGGAATCAGGATGGTTTCCGGAATTAGAATGTTTTCCTGATCAAAATCCTTCTGCAAAGTATTCGACAATAAGCCCGCCAGCACCGATAAATCGTTGCTGTGATAAAGACGGAAATCAGAACCTGCAGATGTCATGACGGCATGATGCCTATTTCAAATCGCAATAGGTGAGACGGACATTTTGCAATGTCATGGCATCGGAAAGTATTGAATACTGCCAACTTTGCCGGCAGTAAAATACCGGCGCTGCCGGCTACTTGGCCTGGGCATCTGTTTGCCGGAACACGATGCGGTGCAAAAGGCTGTCTCCGTTGATTGATACTTCGTATTCGCCGTCCAATGCCAGTACCCGGTCAAGCACGGCTTTCAGCGGAGCGGTTTGCTGTTGCCTGCGTTCGGCATTTACCGGGTTGAACTCGATATCCAAACTAACTTCGCAATCCTTTGTTTGCTCTTCTTTTACAGACACGGAAATCACGAGTTTTTTCAGGCCGCTAACGCCAATCGCCTGCCGAATAATGGTCTGGCAAATGCGATAGATCGCCGTTTTTTCGTCTTCCTGCAAACGACTCAAAGGCCCGTCAAAATGGGTTTCCATCGCAATGCCTGCATCGTCCAGCACTTCATGTAAGGGCCCGTTGTTGATGGCTTCCTTTAAGCCTTTGTTGTCTAGCGCCTTGGGGCGAAGCTGCCTTAATACTCGACGCAAACTGTCTTCCATTTCACGGGTTTTATCACGAATACTGAAAAGCATTTTCAGGGTGTCTTGTTCTTTTACCGATCTGACGGCCATGCCTAAGTGAGTACCGAGTGTATGCAGTGACTGCCCGAGCTCGACATCGAGTTCATCTGCCAATTCTCGCTGGCCTTGTTCTTCCAGACGAACGAGGCGCTGGCTGATGTGCCGCAATTCTTCGCTGGCTTTGAGCAACTGCGAGTTCATTTGCGCCACATTCCTGTGCTGAAGCTGCAGATTAAGATGGCTTTCGCGCAATGCCGACATGGCAGCCCCGAGTACCAGGCTACCGCAGGAAATCAGCGCAAATGCCAATTGCAACACAATCAAATCAAGTGGAAGCGGGTTGAAATGCAAATAGACTTCCAGCAGCACGCCGGTCAGTGCGACCGACAAAGCGGCGCCCTTCCAGCTTTTCTGGAAGGCCACCAAGAACATCGGGGCAAATACCAGCAATAGCAGGAAAGGCGCCAGTTCATGGTGGAAATGCAATAGCATCAATACTACGCTGGTGCCGATGCCGGCGATTAGCACCGAAATCCAAAGCCCGGGCTGCCGCAATATAGTTCTGTCCGCAGCGAATAAAAGTATCAGCAGCGGCGCCAGAATCAATTGGCCAATCAAGTCCCCATAAACAAAAGCGAAAATACTGCCCCAGGTGCCGGGATCAAAACTAATTACCTCGAAAGATTTACCTTCGTAGAAATAACTCAGTACCGGAGACACCATCAAAGCCGATAAGGCGCCACAAGCGAGCAATATCAACATATTGCGCGGTGTGTTCAAGTCCGGACCAGAGTCTTTGCCGCGCACTAAATACATAGCGGCGGCATACACCAGCAACGGCACAAAACTGAGGGCGATGAAATCCGGATCCAGCAAGGTGTCGTCGGTATGCCAATCCAGATAACAGGCCACCAAGCCTTCTGCCAGTAGCAGCCAGGCCCAACGCTTCGCCGGCAAGACCCATAACACCGCAAGCCGCAAACCGGCCGGAAGAAACCAGAGCACTTGTGAAGGCTGCAGAAAAGCTAGCCAGACACCGGCATAAACAAAGCTGAGAAGTGGCCAGACGAAGGATGGCAGGCCATCGAGAAACCTGACAGAGGCGGCATCGTTCTTGGTTTTTGGGCTCGACATAATGGGTCAAGCTTAGCTGAAAATCGTTTTTTTGAGCTTGGACGCTTTCGTGCCGGAGCCGCCACCGATATAATGGCGAACATTAAAACCATTGGGCATTGCCCTTAAGGTAGCAACGTGCGCAACCACGATTTAGTATTTCTCAAGCATTTCTCGCAGGTAATCGCGTTTTTAGTGGCGGTTACCCTCGCCCTGATCTTGCTGGGGCTGTATATCAATAACCAGAAACCGGCTGAAATCAGCGAAGCAAAGGCTGAACAAGTCGCCCTGGCTATTCAACCACACGGTGCGGTGTATGCCGGCGCAACCGGCGCTGCTGCCCAGGCCGCCGCAAAGAAAGCAGCCGATGAGGCCGCCAAAGGTCAAGTCGCTTACGGTGGCACGCTGGACGGTTCGGTGATCTTCGGCAATCTATGCACTGGTTGCCATACTAGCGGTGCGGGTGGTGCACCCAAGCTGGAAAAAGCCATGTGGGCTGCCCGTATTGCCCAAGGCAAGGACACGCTGCATAAACATGCGATCGAAGGCTACAACAACGTCGGTGTGATGCCGGCTCGTGGCGGCAACCCTTCGCTGACAGACGCGCAGGTTATGGCTACCGTTGACTGGATGATTGGCAATCTAAAGTAATAAGCATTGCTCATTGATCGAACGCCGCCCTCGGGCGGCGTTGTTTTTTGTGGCTTTGGAATTTGCTTGGACCAGCAGCCAGCTACCATGTGCAGTAGGTTTTTGGAGATTCACTCGCTTATGATGCTGACATGAACAAACCCATGCCCGCCTTTCCACAATCAAGCAGCAGCTTATTATTGCCCGGTCCTGCCGGTTTGCTGGAGCTTGCGATTGATCTGCCGGAACCACCGACAAGACGACAAGGTGTGGCGGTGATCTGCCATCCCAATCCGCCCGACGGCGGCACCCTGCATAACAAAGTCGTCACCATGTGCGCGCGAGCATTGAACGAACATGGCATCACAACCGTGCGTTTCAATTTTCGCGGCGCTGGCCAGTCCGAAGGTGTTTTCGACAATGGTCGCGGCGAAGTGCTGGACTTAATTGCCGTCTCGGAATGGACACATCAAGCCAATCCGCAAGCTGCCTTATGGTTGGCGGGTTTTTCATTCGGAAGCTGGGTTGCCCTTCTTGGCGCCAGACAACTCCCGGTTCAACAAATGATTTCGATTGCACCGCCCGTCGGCTTGCGTGATTTCTCCGGCGTGCTGCCACCTGCCTGCCCGTGGCTGCTGATCCAGGGCGAGGACGATGAAATCGTCAGTGCCTCGGGAGTTCTTGCCTGGGCCGAGGCACAAAAGCCCATGCCGCAAATCGTCCGAATGCCCGAAACCGGGCATTTCTTTCACCGCCGTCTTATTGATTTACGCGGCGCGATCAAAAATGGCGTACGAAAAAACCTGCCGCCGCTTCTCGCCAGTTGATCGCATCGGTAATGAATCGTCCTGCAGGCAACACTCCAACCGATCTTTACGAACAAGGCCTGGCTCGCGGCGATTGGCAGCGCGACCCGGCACAAACTTCGGCATTACAATCGCTTGATCGCATTCATTCTGCCTTGATTGAAAGCAGGCCGGACTCGCTGTTTGAGAAAATCGGTGCCGCATTCCGTGATAACGCTCCGATACAGGGCATGTATTTATGGGGTGGCGTTGGTCGCGGGAAAACCTTTCTGACTGATTTGCTGTTTGCATCCCTGCCGGAAGAAGACATAACACGCTGGCATTTCCATCGTTTCATGCAGGACATCCATGCCCGCCTGCGCTTGCTGACCAATACCGAAGACACATTGAGTGTCGTTGCAAAAGATTTGGCAAAAAACACACGGCTGCTGATTCTGGATGAATTTTTCGTCAGCGATATCGGCGATGCAATGATTTTAGGGCGTTTGCTAGATCAACTATTCGCACGTGGCGTCTGCCTGGTAACGACGTCCAATATTCCGCCTCAGGAGCTTTACCGCGACGGTTTGCAACGCAGCAGTTTTTTGCCGGCGATTGCCCTGCTCGAAAAAAACTGCACGGTACTGAAACTGGAAAGTGTGCAGGATTATCGCTTGCGGCATTTGGCGCATGCGGCGACTTATGTCACGCCCATCGATGAAAATTCGGGGCTCTGCCTGACTGAACATTACCGCCGGCTTTCGCAACACCATGTCGGCAACAGCACCGCCCTGAAGATCAACGACCGCGAAATTATTGCAAAAGCAATCAGCGAAGGCGTTACCTGGTTCGAATTTTCCGAATTATGCGAAGGCCCGCGCGCCGTCAGCGATTACATCGAATTGGCACGTAATTTCCATACCGTCTTGATCTCGAACGTGCCGCGCTTTACTTCACACAACGAAGACCCGGCCCGACGCTTCGTGCATTTGGTCGACGAGTTTTACGACCGGCATGTCAACTTGATCCTCTCTGCCGAAGCCGATCCGGTATCGCTGTATCAAGGTGAAAAATTGGAACGCGAATTCGAGCGAACCAGTTCGCGCCTGATTGAAATGCAAAGCATGGCTTATCTGGCA
>JBDTTC010000383.1:0-3833 GCA_039930825.1 Arenimonas sp. | reverse complement strand
GGCACCCAGATAAGGACCCATGTTCCAGGCCGCAACGGAAACACTGGTCGGGCAATCGGCCGACAAACCAAATCCGCCGAGATCACGGAATGCAATCGGACGCAAATAGGCTTTGCCCAAACCATTGGCCTTGATCACTTCATGGCATGCTGCGTTAATTTGATCGAGTGTGTACGGAATCGGCATCTCGTAAATTTTTGCCGAATCAAAAAGCCGTTTGTTGTGATCGTTCAAACGAAAAACCGCGTGGCCATTTTGCGTTTCATAGCAGCGAATGCCTTCGAAAACCGAAGAGCCGTAATGCAAACCATGCGCCATGACATGTACGGTTGCGTCTTGCCAAGGTTTTATTTCACCGTTGTGCCAAATGTAATCGGGATAGGTTTGTGTTGTCATGACGGCCGGACTCCTTGAGAAGCCACTATTTTACCTGATTCGAGCAGCTCAGAAGCGCACCCAATAGCATTGCAGGTATTTTTCCAGGCCGAAGCGGAATGTGCCGATCTCGGTCTGTTTTTTGTTTTTGTAAAAATCCACGCGGATACCATACGGTACCGGCGGGCCTTTCGAACGGGCTTCGATGATATTTCCATCTTCATCAAACTGCACCTGCATATTTTCTGTTTCGGGAAACAGCAGGTCTGTTGAAATCAGTGATTGATAACTTACTTGATTCAACTGGTCGAGTCGCTTGTTGGCCTGGGCAGTATCGTTGCCGCTCCAAAGGAACAAGCCCGCTGCACGGTTTATATCGCCGGTTTCCAGCGCTCCGCGCAAATCCCAGAGCAGATCGTCAGGCGTGCGGGCACAGGTACGTACTGATCCCGAGCTTATGTTTCCCGCCGGCTTCGGAAGATCCCTGAGCACTGCATCGACGTCTTCGCATTTCCTGTCGGTGTAGATAATTTTGCCAGCATTATCTTCACAGCGATTAATCGACTGCGCAGCTGCAAATTCTGCGCCAAGAGCGCAGATAAGATAAAGCACGATGCCGAGAACGATAAAACGCATGCGCCTAGACTAGCGCGAGTTCAGGCCAGACGCGAGAGCACCGACTGGGTAGGTTTGGCGAGGTTCAGTGTGTAGAAATGCAATTCCGGCACGCCGCTATCAATCAGGCGCTGACACATCCCGGCAATTACATCGGCCCCGAATTCGCGAATACTATTGGCGTCATCACCATAGGCCTGCATACGTTTGCTGATCCAGCGCGGAATTTCTGCGCCACAAGATTCCGAAAAGCGCTTGAGTTGGGTGAAGTTCGAGATCGGCATGATGCCCGGGATAATGTCCTGGCTAATGCCATTTTTTCTTGCCGCATCGACGAAATAAAAATAGGCGTCGGCATTGAAAAAATATTGCGTGATGGCGCTGTGTGCGCCGGCGTCGATTTTTTCCTTGAAGCGTTTCAGATCATCCAGCGCATCTTCGGCTTGTGGATGCATTTCCGGATAGGCCGCTACTTCAATGCGGAAATGATCGCCGTGTTCTTCGCGAATGAAGCGAACCAGATCCGAGGCAAAACGGAAATCGCCACTGCGTGCCATGCCCGATGGCATATCGCCACGTAGAGCGACCAGCCGATTGCAGCCTAATGCCTTGTAGAGCTGTAGAAGATTCGCGATTTCGTCGCGTGATCCACCCATGCAGGACAAATGCGGTACGCCGTTCAAGCCGTGAGTTTGTCGCAATTCGCGCACAGTTTCCGGCGTGTAACTCAGTGTTGAACCGCCGGCACCAAATGTGACCGAGACGAATTCTGGTGAATGTGTCTTGAGTTTCTTGACGGTGTTGCCAAGCAGTTCGCGCTGCTCGTCATTCTTGGGCGGATAAAATTCGAAAGAGATTTTGGTGCCGGGAGACGAGAGACGGGAGGTGGGAGGTGTATTCACAGCGAATCCTTACGTTTCTGGTCAAGAGCACGAATGAGGGCATTTAATTTTGCGAATACGCGTTGAACCAGCTCTGCAAGTTCGGTATCCGATGGTGCATAAGACAAACGAAAAGCGATATCGATTTGTGTATCAAGTTCTGAAAGCGAACCGCGTGCAATTGCGAGAAACCGCAAGTAATCAGGAAGAGAAGAGCGAGCTACGCCTTCGGCAATGTTGGAGGGCACGCTTACCGCGGCCCTCCGCATCTGGCTTGTAAGCCCATACTTTTCTTGATCAGGGAAAGAACTGGTAAGGCGGTAGATGTGTTCAACGAGCAACATGGCATCCTGCCAAACTTGAAGCTCTTTGTGTTTTCTCACGTCTCCCGCCTCCCTCTTCTCGTCTCTCGTTTTTTAGTAACGATAGTGATCAGGCTTGTACGGACCTTCCACATCAACACTCAAATACGCCGCTTGTTCCGGCGTCAACTTGGTCAGGACCACACCGATTTTTTCCAGATGCAAACGGGCGACTTCTTCGTCGAGTTTTTTCGGCAGGATGTAAACCTTGTTTTCGTAGGTGTCTTTGTTTGCCCACAAATCAATTTGTGCCAGCGTTTGATTGGAGAACGAGTTCGACATCACAAAGCTCGGGTGGCCAGTGGCGCAACCGAGATTGACCAGGCGACCTTCGGCCAGCATGTAGATCGCATTGCCGTTTTTGAAAGTGTATTTATCGACTTGCGGTTTGATGTTGAGCTTGACGGCATCGGAAGTATTCAAGCGTTCCACCTGAATTTCATTGTCGAAGTGACCGATGTTGCAGACAATCGCTTGGTCTTTCATACCTGACATATGTTCCAACGTCAGTACGTCTTTGTTACCGGTGGTGGTGACATAAATATCGCCGCGACCCAAAGTGCTTTCGACCGTGTTGACTTCGAAACCTTCCATCGAAGCTTGCAATGCATTGATCGGATCGATTTCGGTCACAACAACGCGGGCGCCGTAAGCGCGCAGCGAATGTGCCGAACCTTTACCGACATCGCCATAACCGCAGACAACGGCGACTTTACCGGCCAGCATCACGTCCATCGCGCGCTTCAAGCCATCGGCCAGCGATTCGCGGCAGCCGTATAGATTGTCGAACTTCGATTTGGTGACCGAGTCATTCACGTTAATGGCTGGAACGCGCAAGCCGCCTGCTTCCATCATTTGATACAGGCGATGTACACCGGTGGTGGTTTCTTCGGAAACACCGCGCCAGTCTTTCATCACATTGGTCCAGAAGCCCGGACGTTCGGATTTGGTGCGCTTCAACAAGTTTTTGATCACTTGTTCTTCGTGCGAACCGGAAGCAGAATCCACCCAATCGGAACCCTGTTCCATTTCATAGCCTTTGTGCAGCAACAAAGTCACGTCGCCGCCATCATCAACAACGAGTTCAGGACCTTTACCGCCCGGGAAGGTGACGGCATCGAGTGTGCAATCCCAGTATTCTTCCAGGGTTTCGCCTTTCCAGGCAAAGACCGGTGTGCCGGTTTTGGCAATGGCTGCAGCAGCATGGTCTTGTGTCGAGAAAATATTGCAGGAAGCCCAGCGCACGTCGGCACCGATGTCTTTCAGGGTTTCAATCAGCACGGCCGTTTGAATGGTCATGTGCAGCGAGCCGGTCACGCGAACATTTTTCAATGGTTTGGCGGCGGCGTATTTCTTGCGGATGGACATCAGGCCGGGCATTTCATGCTCGGCGATGTCGAGTTCTTTGCGGCCCCAATCGGCCAAGCTCATGTCCGCGACTTTATAGTCGGGCTTGATATTCGTTACTGCGTTCATTTTAAAGCTCCAGATAGAATTTCGTTGTTTAGACGAAAGGATATCGGGCGCCGTTGAAACGGTTGACCTTCATCGAGCCTGTTCCCTTGCGAAAAAATCACCGGGCTTGCAGCGCCCCTCGATG
>JBDTTC010000382.1:0-8664 GCA_039930825.1 Arenimonas sp. | reverse complement strand
ACTGCGAGGTTTTACTATACCAAGCTGCTACCTGAAAGCCTTTCACTGGTCGCCGTAATTAAAAGTGGTGCGGCGCCCATTATGGAAATGGAGCTCGCAACCTTTTGAGGCGATTCCGCATCCAAGCACTACCTAGAACAAGAAAAGTCCCAACAAATGAATATTTCGCGTTTGGCCCTGTTTTCACTCGGCTCTATTTTTTTCGCCCCGACAATCCTTGCAAACCCGGATATGCTTATTGAAGTACCCACTCTTTCTGGTGAAGTAGTAATCGATGGCGTGCCCGATGAAGACTTCTGGAAACAGGCGCGCACCGTTGAACTGGAAATTGAAACTCAACCGGCCGACAATGCTGCTGCTTCTGTAAAAACTACGGCCTATATTGCCGACAATGGCCGTGAGGTATTACTGGCTTTCCGTGCCGAAGATCCGGACCCGAGCAAGATTCGCGCCTTCCTTCGTGACCGTGACAGCCTGTGGAATGATGATTTCATCGGCTTCACAATCGACACCTTCAACGATCAACGTCGTGCTTACGAGTTTTATGTGAATCCGCTGGGTGCCCAGGGCGATCTCATCATAGACGGTGCAACCGGCAATGAAGATGATTCCTGGGACGGCCTGTGGGAAAGCGCTGCGAAAATAAACGCGACCGGCTACACGGTGGAAATGCGCATCCCCTACTCAACCCTGCGCTTCCAGAAAACCAATGGCGTCGCGCAAAAATGGGGCGTGGATTTTTTGCGTTTCCGCCCGCGTGACAATCGCTACCGTATTTCGAACAACAAATTGATCCGTGGTGATAATTGCTATTTATGCGGCCTCGCAAAACTAGAGGGTTTTTCAAACGCCAACCCTGGCCGTGATCTGGAAGTGACTCCCAACTTCACTGCTGGCTATGCTCAGTCAAGAGTTACTCCCAATGCCGCCTGGCGAAGTGATGGTGCGCAGTATGAATTGGGCGTGGATGTAAAATGGGGTATTGGTTCGAACCTGACGCTGAACGGCACGATAAATCCAGACTTTTCGCAGGTCGAAAGCGACCAGGCGCAGCTGGATTTAAATACCACGTTCGCCTTGTTCTTTCCGGAAAAACGGCCTTTCTTTTTAGAAGGTGCCGATTATTTCAGCACACCATTCAATGTAGTTTATACGCGATCAGTGGCTGACCCCGACTATGGCGTTCGTGCAACCGGTCGCAATGGTCAGCATACCTACGGCTTTTTTGCAGCACAGGATTCAGTCACCCAGGTTCTGCTGCCAAGAGCATTGGGCTCGGGATTTCGGGGCCTGGACCAAGAATCACTGGCAGCGGCCGGCCGCTATCGTTTCGATATCAATAACCAGACAAGCATCGGTTTAATCTCGACTTTGCGAAGCGGTGACGATTACCAGAATACCGTCTTGGGAGTTGATGGCCGTTGGCAAACCAAGGGACACACTGTTACCGCTCAGTGGCTAACGTCCTCGTCTGAAAATCCGGCGGCATTCGGCCTGCCGCCGAAACAGGACGGCGATGCATTCACTGTTGCCTATGACTTCAGCAATCGCAACTGGGGAGCCTATGCATCGCATACAAGTTTCGACAAAGGTTTCCGTGCCGACCTCGGCTTTATAAATCAAGTCGACTATTACAAGTCCGTTATCGGCGGCTCGCATACTTGGCATGGTGAAGACGGAGCTAAAATTACCAAAATTCGCGTGAACGGCGACTGGGACATTACCCATCGTTCGGACGGACAATTACTCGAACGCGAACTGGAAGCCTATTTCTCGATTAACGGCCCAATGCAAAGTTTCCTGCAGCTAGGTCTGCTGTCGCGCGAGCGTTTCTGGGCCGACCGATTATTCGATGAATCGTGGTGGTCGATATACGGTGAAATCATTCCCACATCAAGATTAAACTTTACGCTGTACGTGAAAGATGGCAAACAAATCGATTACGTCAATGCAAAAATTGCCGACATTAGTCAAATTGAACCGTCGATCAACCTCAATATCGGCAAAGGCATCAATTTCAAGTTGAATCACGTGTACCAAAAACTTTCGCGCGATAGTGGTGATGTCTTCGTCGCGAACCTCAGTGATTCCCGCCTTTCGTGGCAAATCAACCAGCGTCAGCGGCTGAGATTGTCCTTACAGTATGGCAATACCATTCGCGATAAATTCGTCTACAACATTCCGGGCGATGCCATTTCTGAAGAACGCGACTTGGGCACGCAACTCTTGTATTCATACAAGATCAATCCGCGCACGGCATTTTATGCGGGTTATTCCGAAGGGCAATATTCCGACGATGATTTTCCCGATTTATTTGCCACCAACCGTGCCCTTTTCATGAAATTGAGTTACGCCTGGCAACCGGATTGATTTTGGTCGCCCGCAAGCGGCCTCCTACGATCAAATGCAGGAGGGCACTTGGGCCCGATCTGTGGCGCCAATGTACAACCTACAGCCACAACTTCTTCCAGCCTTCCGAACCGAGCGACTTTAACGTTTCGATATTTTTTTCGTATATTTTTCCGGCATCGGGAAATGCTGCTACAGCTTTTTCGACACTGCTTTCTCTCAGCAAATGCAGACTGGGGTATGGCGCGCGATTGCTGTAATTTTCGACATCTTCATGACGGGTACCGGCAAATTGGTAATCGGGGTGAAAGCTGGCGACTTGGATTTCACCATCGAGGGCCAATTCCGAAACCGCGGCATCGGCAATTTCCAGAAAATCGTTGTAGTCCAGGAAATCCTGCAAAACGTAAGGATGAATCATGATGGTGGTTTCAATGTCAGCTGCATTAGCGTCATAAAGCATCTGCAGCTCGTGCAATAAATCTGCCAATAGTTCTTCTTCATTCTGCGCGTTCGATACCGCGTAACGAATTTGCTCTTTCACATGCACGGCTTTGGCAAACGGGCACAAGTTCAAGCCGATGACTGCCTTCTCGAGCCAGTTCCTGATATCGGCAATCATTTCTTCGTCGGATTTGTTCATTAGCGCCATACAAATTGAATACGTGACCATAATACTACCCTTACGCGATATTGCCCCGGATAGGCCCTCCATTTGTCCGTTCTGGCCCTAGCCCGAAACAGTTTTCATCGCTAAAGTGGCTGCACCACCAAACGGGGAAACACCATGCATTTACAAGCCGCATTTATTACCGCCTTAACTACCATCATCATTACCATCGCGATGTATCTTGTTGGTGTAGCTCGAGGAAAATATGAAATCAAGGCGCCCTCCATCATTGGCCCGCCTGGGTTTGAGCGAGCTTTCCGTGCACATCAAAACACGCTGGAACAAACTGTTATGTTTCTGCCAGTCCTGTGGTTGGCAACGATTTATTGCTCAGAGCAATATGCCGCCTATCTGGGTTATGCATGGCTGGTCGGGCGCATATGGTATGTGTTTGGCTATATCGCCGAAGCCGGAAAACGCAGCATGGGCTTCATGATTTCATCCCTGGCATTTGTTGTTCTGCTCGGTATGAGCTTGTGGGGCGTTATTAGCCAGATGATTTAATATCGACTGATGGCAAATCAAAAAAGGGCGGATATCCGCCCTTTTTCTTTTTTGCATTTTTCACATTTTCTGGATTCAGTGTTATCAGGAAATCTTGACCAATAAATGTTTCGCCATCATGCCATGTAACTTGCCGATACCACGTGCCACATGTAGCGTTACAAAGATGCCGAGGATACCGACAATCATCATCGGGATAATCATCCAGGGATGGTCGATTACCGCGACACCGTTGATCGTGAATGCCATTTCAGCAGCATCGCCAAATACGTAGGCCAAAGGTGCGAATATCAGACTGAGCGATGTGACGAGTGCCGTTACTGCAATGGTGAAATATGCAGTGCCCAAAGGCAGCATTAGCAACATGTACAGCAAGGTTGCCCAGGTACGGATGTCGGTCAGAATTTCCTTGATGCGCTCAATGAAACCACCTTCATTTTTTACATAGGCAGGACGTCTTGGCATGCGGACACCCAACATCGTTTCCACCAGCCTACCCTCCACCAGCGACAATGCCCAGACGGTTCCCATGAATAAAACAGCGAACGGAATACCGATGATCAGAATCATCAGGCCGGCCGATAGACTGATGCCGGTAACGGCCCAGGTGAAGTAGAAAATACCGGTTGCCAATGAAAGCAACATATAGAACAAGGCGGCATAGGCACGCGGGTCGGCAGCGACACCAAAGAACCAGGCCACCGGATTCTGTGGTTTTTTGTTGATACTGACACCCACGCTGGCAACACCGGCACTACTTTGGGTTTGCGGAATGCTGGCACGCGGTGAACGGAACGCTTCGCTAACGGCGACTTCTCGCTCGCTGTAAATTTCTGCAACCTCTTCAGGCGCACCGTAACTACTAGCGACTTTTTCCAGCACGCTGGCTTCATCCTGGCCGGGATGCTCGGCCAACTCGGCACGAAGATATTCTTCGGCATCGTAAAGCGCATCCTGTACCAATGCCGGGTCTTTGCCTTTCAATGCGGCACGCAACAAATCGAGATATTCGGGAATTGTTTTCGGCGTATGTAAGTTGTTGCTCATGACTGTTCCCCTTTCAAAATTGAATCCACGAAACTTCGCGTTGCATCCCAGGTGTTAGCCCATTCACTGAGCACTGCACGTCCGTTTTCGGTAATTTGGTAATAGCGTCGCGGTGGTCCGGACACCGATGGTTCGACAAAACTGTCGAGCAAGCCCGAAGCACTCAGGTTTCGCAGCACGGGATATAGGGCGCTTTGTTTACCAGTAAGTACAGCTTCGCCCGCACCTTCAAAACGCTTCGCGATCTGATAGCCATACATCGGCTCAACGGCCTGCCCTAATACACTTAATAGAACCAGGGACACCATTCCAGCGCTTAATTCTTTTTGGAATTTCTTGAGATGAATCTCGGTTTCGGTCATGGCTGACTCCTTTGGCTTATCCACGACTGAACAATACTATCAACTTCAGTATAGTGAGCCTGCCATAAGTCATGGCTCGGGATTTTTGTCACTATGGCCAACAATCAGCTATTGGATAAGCCATGAGCGCCTTAATGCCTGCCCTGTTTATTGGCCACGGTTCGCCAATGAACACCATAGAAGACAATGAATTCAGTCGTTCCTGGCTGAAATTGGGCCAAACCCTGCCAAAACCCAAAGCCATTCTTTGTATTTCCGCTCACTGGGAAACCATGGGAGCTTCCGTCACGGCAAGCCCGAACCCCGAAACCATCCATGATTTTTACGGGTTCCCGAAAGCGCTTTTTGATGTTCAATACCCTGCCCCTGGCAGTCCAGAATTGGCAAATCAGATTGCTAATTTAATGAATGGAGAAAAAATTAATCTGGATATGGAACGTGGTCTGGATCATGGTACGTGGAGCGTATTGCATCCGATGTATCCGGCGGCCGACATCCCGGTTCTGCAATTAAGTCTGGACCGAACACGAAGTACCGAAGCACATTACGAACTCGCAAAAAAATTACGGCCACTACGCGAGCAAGGTGTTTTGATCATAGGAAGCGGCAATATCGTGCACAACTTGCGGGTATTCGATTTCGAACAGACAAAACCCTATGACTGGGCGACCGTGTTCGATCAAATGGTAAAAAACTGCATCCTGCAAAAGGATCATGCGGCACTCTGCAACTACCCGCTGTTTGGTCAGATGGCGGCTCTCAGTATTCCAACGGCAGAGCATTATCTGCCCTTGTTATATGCTTTAGCACAGCAGCAAGATGATGATTCTCTTGTTTTTTTTAATGAAGAAGTGTTGAGTTCGATCAGTATGCGGTCGTTGCGAATAGGTTAATCCGATAATAATTTTTCGTTGGCTGGCCTGCTTGCAAGGTCCTGCAAGAATAACGTCAGATCAGGCATGGGCGCAGCAAGCAAGCGCCCCTACTTTTTCTTTTTTGGCATTGCCTGCGTTGCTTTACGTAAGGCCGCTGCATAAGCATGCTTTGCCCATGGCAGCATCTGCTCTGATGATTCCATCGCATCGTCCGGCACCGACCAGTAGCTCATGGCGACTTGTTTGTTCTTCATCTCGTAAACAAAAGGTTCGCAGCCTGCAGTCATGAATAAGTGCTTCGTCTGTTCATCTACTTTCAAATACAAGGCTTCGTCGATTACCAAACCCATGATCACGCCATTGCAATAAATACCGCGACCGCCAAACATTTTCTTGGCCGATATTTTGCCCAAGGGTTCAAGCAATTCTTGCAGGTACTCGATGTATGCGTCGTCTTTTGCCATTGCCGTCTCTCAGAATGATTGTGCTTAGCCTACAATTCCCAGCGCCAAGGAATAATGGATAGAACGACTCCGATCACGAACATCCAGATATTGTTTGAAACAAAATAGGGAAAGCCAATCAAAAAAACTCCGCAGGTCATTGCAATTATTTTTCCTTGGCGTTTTCCATATATAAAATAGCTGACACCAAGAGTGCTCCACCACATACTCTGCAAAAGCGTAGTTACGTCCATTTCCATGGCAAACACCCCCTAATATCGGCAAATCGAGCATAACGCGTAACCTGGCGGAAATTCCAATGAGTCCTGCAAGCAACAAGAAATATGACAAAAGCTATTTTGATCGCTGGTATCGAAATTCAACACATGAGCGCAATAGTCATGCATTACTAGAGCGCAAAGTACATCTGGCGGTATCTTTAGCCGAATATTATCTGGAGCGCCCCATTCGCTCGGTCTTGGATGTGGGGTGCGGCGAGGCGGTATGGCGCTCGCCTTTGCTGAAACTTCGACCCAAGCTGGAATATCGCGGCGTTGATTCCAGCGAATATGCCGTTTCCCGATTTGGTCGCTCGCGCAATATTGCCTTCGCCAGTTTTGGCCAACTGGAACAACTGCGCTTCGATGCACCCGTCGATCTTCTGGTCTGCTCGGATGTTATTCACTATGTGCCGGACACAGAGTTAAAACGTGGGCTGAAAGGTTTTTCCGAACTGTGTGGCGGGCTGGCATTTCTGGAGCTTTGGAGCATGGAAGACGATATCGTCGGCGACAAAGTCGGTTTCATAGAACGCCCGGCTGCCTGGTATCGAAAACAATTTGCCAAAGCAGGTTTCGTCCCCAGCGGCAGTCATAGCTACTTGAGTGCCAGCTTGCATGCGGCGGCCGCCAGCCTCGAAGTTTTGCGATAATCGACCAGCTTCTCGCTGTGGCACACTACCCAGAACTCAACGGATACCGACATGAAAATAAATATAAAACTTAGCCTCGCCCTTGCCATTGCAGTCGCTTTGACCAGTGCCACGCTCTATGCTCAGGACAAGGAAGCGGCGGCGAAGCCAAAAACCATGCAAGAAATTCTAGACGCCACTCAGGCGAAGGATTGGCGCCAACTGGACCCGAACAACACCATTTATCTGGAATTGGCTGGTGGCCGCGTCGTCATTGAACTCGCACCCACATTCGCACCGCAACACAGCAAGAACATTGTCGCGCTGGCCAAGGAAAAATATTGGGATGGCTTGAGCATCAATCGTTCGCAGGACAATTTCGTCGTGCAATGGGGTGACGCGAATGGTGATGATGAAAAATTAAAACGTGACTTCAGATTAGCGAAGCAAACCCTGCCGGCGGAATTCACTCGTAAAAGTGACGGTCTTGCTTTCACACGGCTACCCGATGCGGATGGCTGGGCACCCCATGTTGGCTTCGTCGATGGCATGCCGGCCGCACAAAGCCCCGTCAACAATCAGGCTTGGCTTACGCATTGCTACGGCATGGTCGGTGCCGGCCGTGGAATGGAACCCGATAGCAGCAATGGTTCCGAACTTTATGTGGTGATTGGCCAATCGCCGCGACAACTGGACAGGAATATCACGGTCGTCGGACGTGTCGTACAAGGCATGGAACTACTTTCCATCCTGCCACGCGGAACCGGCCCTTTGGGCTTCTACGAAAAAGCGGAACAGCGCGTAACTATCAAATCGATTCGTATGATGGCTGATGTGCCCGAAGATGATCGCACCACAATAGAAGTATTACGTACGGATACTGAAAGCTTCACACAACTGGTTGAAGCCCGTCGTAATCGCCGAGATGATTGGTACAAAGTGCCGGCCGGCCATATTGATGTCTGCAACGTGCCGATTCCAACCAGACCGATCAAGAAATAAGTAGCCGCCATGAAAAAAACCGCCTTCGAAAGAGGCGGTTTTTTTGTTTGTCGTGACTTACTTGAGTTTAGAACTTGGTAAACAAACGCATGAAATAAGCCCTGCCACTCAAACCAAACTGCACGCTGTCATAGATGTGGCCATTGTCGGTTTCGTTCGGATCTTGCGAGTCCGGGAACTGGTCGAAAATATTGGTGCTGCCAATTGTTAGGTGTGTATTTTCGCTCAGGTTATAAGTCAGGCTTAAATCTGCCGAGGCTTTTGGACCATAGTGGGCATTCGGTACCGGTGGACCGGAGAAGGTGCCGAGGGTCTGCGAACCAAAATAAATAATCTTGAAATTGGTATCCCATTTGCCTTGCAGGTAATCAAAGCCGACCGTGGCTTTTTGTTTCGGCGCACCCTCTTCGAGGAACAGGCGTTCGCGATCCGATAACAACACATCTTCGCGGCCAACCAATGAAGGCGGTGCGTGAATGGCGGTTACTTCGTTGTCGTTCAA
>JBDTTC010000381.1:0-23002 GCA_039930825.1 Arenimonas sp. | reverse complement strand
TTTGAAAACGGCTTTCAATTGGCGCGTTTGCAAAACAACATAAATATTTCAAATGCACGTAGTGCTTGTGTGCTCGTCAATGTCGCGTTAAAAGTACAAACAAATAACGCGCATTAGCCGGGGAGGCAAAATGAAAGCGGATGTCATTAAAGACGAGTCGAATCGTCTGTCGCCTCAGCTGTTAGCACTGCTTGGCACGCGCGGTAATGTTCGTTCGTTCACGCGGGGACAGTTGCTGATTGAAGAGGGCGACGCTTCCGACGCGCTCTACATTCTGGTGACAGGTCGGTTGAAAGTTTTTACCCGTGACGACAAAGGCCGCGAACTGGTTTACAACGTGCTGGAGCCCGGCGAGTTTTTCGGTGAATTATTGCTCGATGGTGGTGTGCGCTCTGCTTCGGTGAAAGCGATGCTTGAGAGCCAATGCATCGTCGTGCATGAAAATGAAATCAGGCAGTTCCTGTGTGACTACCCGGAGTTTGCCGAAAGCCTGATCCTGAAATTAATTGCGCGTGTGCGCCACGCCACCCAGCAAGTGCGTAGCCTGGCACTCGATGGCGTTTACGAACGCATCGTCACCTTGTTCAACGACATCGTGCCATTCGAGCACACTGCCCACAGCATTCCCATCACCATTACCCAGCAAGAAATTGCCGACCGCGTCGGCGCCACCCGCGAAATGGTCAATCACGTCATACGTGACCTGGTACAAGGCGGTTTTCTAAGAAGAGACCAGGACCGGCAACTGGTGGTGTTGAAGAAGTTGCCGAGGAAGTGGTGAGAAGCGTATAGGGTGGAACCACCAACATGCGGCACGCTGTTGGTGATTCCACCGAAGATTTCGATGATGTGTGAGATGGTGGAATCCGCTGCGCGGGTTCCACCCTACTTCATATATTTTTTGAATCCGGCTTACGACCTTGTTACTCGCCGTTCGCCTTAAGCGAAATGAAGTCCAAGGGCTTCGCAATTCAGCGCGGCCAAACCCTGCGATTCGGGTCGAACTCCGACTTGACCAGCTTCGCCGCGCGCTTGCCGAACCCGCACACCACCATCGGGCTTTCCAGGTAACCGGTCAGCCCGAATGCACGCTCGATGTCGACCTCGTTGATAGCGCCGGTGACGAACGGTCCCAGGCCGGCCTGGGTCGCACACAGTTGCAGGGTCTGCGACAGGTGGCCGGCATCCAGCACGGTGACCCGGTAGGCCTTGGAATGGTTGCGGTACTTCCAGAAATTGCGATGAAAGCGCGGGGCCAGCGCGCACAGCACCGGCGCATCGGCGAGGAAGTCCTGCCCGGCTACCGCGATCCGCGCGAACGCGCGCAGTTCGTCCGTGGTCCATGCGCGCGGCGCGGCATCGCCCAAGACTTGTGTGCCGACATCGCCCGGTTGCGGCGCTGCGATGCCGGGCGCGACTGGCTCAAGTGCATGGTTGTCGATGCGGTAGCGGTAGAGGCCGGGCGCGATGCCTTCGACCCGCTGCACGATCAGCCAGCATTCGGTCGGATGCAGCGCTCCGCCTGACGGACTGGTGCGCTTGAACACGTCGAAGCCATCCGCCGGGTGGCCAATGCCGCGCGCACCGAACACGCGCGCCATCAGCTGCGAGAACGTCGCCAGCGGCACCTGCGCATCGGTGTCGTAATTGCGGCAGGTGGCGCGCGTGTCCAGCAATGCATCGAAATCATCGTGCGCGATGCGCGGCAGCACGATGTCGGCGGCGCCCGCGGTGGTCTGCCGCAGATGCGGCGGTGGTGAGCCGTGCTGGCGCAACAGGCCTTCGCTGGTGTCCACATCGGCCTCGGCCATTTCACGGGGACCGTCGATGCCTTGCCAGCGCGCGGCCATGTGCGCCACCGCTGCAGGTGGATGCCAACCCGCGGCACGAAACTCGTCGTCCGCCAGGACGCCATCGGCTTCGGGCTGTGCGACCAGCAGGCCGGCATCAAGCAGGGCACTAATCACCTCCGCGCCGAATTGCACATCCAGCATGTCCCTCTCCACCCAGTCCACGACCCCCAATGCCCCGAGCACCGGAACATGGCTTGCATCCACTTCCACGGCCGCGGGCAGATGGGGGGCATGCGCAAACCAGCACAGACGCCCAACAACCCCGGTCCCTCCGGACAACAGATTCTCCAGCTGAAAACTGGCGACCTCACGCGGCTCGAGCCAAGCCACGGCGCAGCGACGAATCCTTTCATTTCTCATAGCCATACTCGCAACTTATCGGTTGTGCGTATGGTAATGTTTGCCGCTGCATTCCGCAGAACTTACTACAGAGGAGACTAATATGGATATGCGTGTTGCCCCTCCGGGCCTCGAACCAAAAGTAGCCAATCGACTGCTCGATCTGCTGTGCACTGATGATGCTTTCCGCGATCTGTTCGTCAAGGACACCAAGGCCGCGCTTGCAGTTGCGGGTTTCGTTGATGAGAAGATTTTTCCGAACCCGGCCGGTTGTTTCTGGCCGCCCTCAGGAAAATTGGCTTCCAAAGAAGACATCTCCGCTGCGCGTGAAAAGCTGATTACCACGGTATGTGGCATTCAATCTTATGAGTGCCCGTTTGCAGGGTAAACACTAAGGTTGCAGAGCGATTAGTGAGCTGACTGAGGGCAAGATTCCTCCAGCTAAAAAGGGGGTCAAGTTCATATTAATTAAATGAACCTGGCCCCTTTTGTACTTTTGTAGAAATTAATCGCGCGCGTGCGCCACGCCACCCAACAAGTGCGAAGCCTGGCACTCGATGGTGTTTACGAACGCATTGTCACCTTGTTCAATGAGATCGTGCCATTCGAGCACGCTGCCCATAGCATACCCATCGCCATCACCCAGCAAGAAATTGCCGACCGCGTCGGCGCCACCCGCGAAATGGTCAATCACGTCATACGTGACCTGGTACAAGGCGGTTTTCTAAGAAGAGACCAGGACCGGCAACTGGTGGTGTTGAAGAAGTTGCCGAGGAAGTGGTGAGAAGCGTATAGGGTGGAACCACCAACATGCGGCACGCTGTTGGTGATTCCACCGAAGATTTCGATGATGTGTGAGATGGTGGAATCCGCTGCGCGGGTTCCACCCTACTTCATATATTTTTTGAATCCGGCTTACGGCCTTGCGTTACACGCAAGTGGTTGAACAAGTGAACGCTCGTTCGTTGGCAAGTATATGAAAAATATTTCACGCCATCGGTGATGAAATATTTACAAGCTTGGCTAGAAAAATTAGGGTGCGCGTAGGTCGGCGCCTTGGCCCGACATAGATTGCGAAATTCCCCCAACAACAAGACAATCGATTAAAAGCGTTGGGCCAAAGGCGCCAACGTACGGCGCCCAACTTACCGCGTTTCGGGGCTCAACTACCGGGCGGAAGCGCAGCGGGCTTGGGGCGCTGGATCCACTGCACGCTCTGCGCCAGCACCGGCGACAGCCGCGCCGAATAGAATACGTTCAAAAGGCCGACATGGCCGACGCCAGGCACGACGTGCACGGTGACCGAGCCGGCATGCGCGCGTAATCGCGCGGCGAAGCGCGACGTGTTGCCGGGGTCCACGAGCCGGTCCGCGTCGCCTTGGATGAGCAGGAACGGCGGCTCGTCGCCGCTCACGAAATTGATCGGCTGCGTCAGTGCCCAGCCTTGCGGCGGCCCCAGCGCCTGCATGACTTTCGGGTCGGTCAAGGGGAGGAAATCGTAGGGGCCGGCCAGTCCGATCACGCCCGCCAGGTCGGTTGGGCGCAGCTTGTGCGCGGCGAGGTATCGCGCATCGGTCGCCAGCAGCGCGGCAATCTGCGCGCCGGCCGAATGACCCATGAGATAGAGGCGACTAGGATCGCCGCCGTATCGGGCCGCGTTGGCGTGCGCCCAGGCGACCGCCAACGCGCCATCGGCCATGAAGGCAGGAAATGGATGCTCTGGCGCCTTGCGGTAGTCCGGTATCAGCACCAGCACGCCACGTTGCGCCAGCGCATGGCCGACGAAGCGGTAGTACTCGCGCTTGCCGCTGGTCCAGCTGCCGCCGTAAAAGAACACCACGACAGGCGCACCCGCATCCGTTGCCGGACCGGCGGGACGGTAGATGTCCAGGGCGAGGCCGTGTTCGGCATCGAACTGCATCGGCGTGCCGTCGCCCGCGCCAAGATTGAGGCCGCGGAAATAGATCTGTTGGCATCCGGCCAGCAACATGCAGACCGCCATCGCGACCAGCGCGCCAAGGTTGCGCTTCATCATTTCTCGAGGTTCTCTAAGTCGACGCGGAGTGCGGCGGTGAAAGATTAGCGGCCAGCTACGTAAGGAAGCGTGATTACCGCCGGTCGGCCCGCTGGGCTTGGAGTCGATGGCGAGATTGAAAAGGGCTTGTTCGCGTATAAAAACTGCGGACACCCACCAAACCCATATTGCCTGACATGCTTTTCAGATTTTTCCTACATTATTGCTTGAAAACTCCCGCCACAATTAGCCATGGCTACAGCACGCTCTGTCTTTGTTTCCGCTAACACCTCCGGCGCATATCACTGTGTATCCCGCTGTGTGCGCAGAGCATGGCTTTGCGGCGTCGATCCGTATTCCGGCATGGACTATTCCTACCGCAAGGTTTACGTAGAACAGCGCTTGCAAGAAGTCGCGGCATGTTTTGCTGTTGGCATTTATGGTTACGCCGTCATGAGCAACCATCTGCACTTAGTAGTGCATGTAGATGTTGATGCTGCACAACAATGGTCGGAAGAAGAGGTTGCCCGCCGCTGGTGTCAGTTATTCCACCGGCGCGAGCAAGATAATGAACTGCGGATCGAGCGCTTGCTAAAACAAACACAGCGCATCGCACTATTGCGACAACGGCTCTGCTCCTTGTCGTGGCTCATGCGTTGCATCAACGAACCGATCGCGCGTATCGCTAATAGCGAGGACAGTTGCACCGGGCGCTTTTGGGAAGGCCGTTTCAAATGCCAGGTGCTGGCCGACGAACGCGCCGTATTGGCAGCGATGGCGTATGTGGATCTAAACCCCGTTCGTGCCGGCATGAACGTGCGATTGGATCAGAGCCATCACACGAGCATCCAGCAACGCATATTGAGTTGTCGGGCCGACGAATCGAAAGTACGGCAGAAGCTCAAGCCCTTGCTGGGTATCGCACCTGCTTTGTCACTCAAGCAAGGTCAGTACATCGAGTTGGTGCAATGGACCGGCCAACAAGTACGGCCCGACAAAAAAGGCGCCATTCCGAAATATGCGCCTTCTGCACTCGGTAAAACCGGCTGCAGCGCAAAGCATTGGCCAACACAAGTCAAAGCAGTGGGTTCGGGCTATTGGCGAATGATTGGCAGTGCCGAGCAATTGATTGAAAAAGCCGAAGCCATCGGGCAACGCTGGATCAAAGGCATTTCTATCGCCAGGCAAGTTCACAAAGCCTGAGCGTAGCAGGGGCATGCTTCCCGGCAACGGGAGAATGAAGTGTGGGCGATTGGAAAAGAGTCTTCCTATTTGCCGAAGAAGATGGCCGGCTTTCGGATGATCAAGGTTTGCCTTGATCGGCATTCAGGAATGTTGGGTGTCCGGGTTGTTAGTGCAACATCGATTTGGTGCATTGGACCGGACAACAAGTGCGGCCCGACAAGAAAGGGGCCATTCCCAAACAAGTTCCGCCTGCACTGAACAAAACCGGCTGCAAGCCTGAGCATTGGTCAACGCAGGTGAAGGCTGTGGGATCAGGCTACTGGCGCATGATCGGCAGCGCAGAACAATTAATGGAAAAAGCCGAAGCCATCGGACAACGCTGGCTCAAGGGTATTTCGACAGCAAGGCAAATGCAGAAAGCGTGAGCCCGGCAGAGCTTTGTTCCCGGTTACGGGAGGAAAGAGTGTGGGCGATGGAAAAACCAAGGTCGAAGTTAACGAAACAGAGAGGCAAAAGAAAAGCCATCGAGCGTGAGCTTGATGGATGGAAGTAAATAGTGGGTGTCCAGGATTGTTAGAATAGTGGGTGTCCAGGATTGTTCCGTTTGCACACCCTTTGCAACTGGAATCTGTCACACAAGCACATGCTCGACTATGTGGCGGCTATCCATGCTTAAAGACATAAACAGCTATCACGATCTTCTGATGGAAACGATCGTTCCTAAATACGCCATGTTCTGCGCACGAGTATTTTTCTTGTAATCAAGTGCATCACAAACAGCTTCAATCTTTTGACAAAATATGTCCGCATTGAGCTGAATCATCCAAAGATCACCGCTTGGCTTATCCCGATTAGTAGTCTGCCACTGTACTTCGTCATTGAGAGGGTGTTCTGGCCTGAATGGATGGATATTGAAAATCTTGTGGTCAACCTTGGTGATCCAGGAAGCTCCGACTTCCGTAATTGCGCCCCATGAGACTTTGGTGTTATCGCTGGTTACAAAGAGCACAAAGATCTTTTGGGTTGAATAACTCTCAACGAAGAACTCGCGAAGATATTCATAGACGGCACGGCCTTCCGGAACACGGCACACCTCGTCATCGCAATTCGTGTACAGGATTTCGTCTGGAGGTATATTGTTAAATACCAGCATCTGGTAAACGATGTCAGAGAATGACTTGTCTGGGTAGGTCTGGCTGATCAGAATTCTTTTTTTCTGGGAATCTACAACCGCTTTCAGACCCAGATCCGGACTGTTGTCGTTGATGGATTTTGATATAGCCTCCTCCATTGTTTCGCGGGAGACATTTACACCCAACTTCGATAAAGCAGCGGCTGCTTCTTCACTTGCTTTCCTGCGAAACCCATCCACAGAAGCTCTAAGCTTCGACTCGTTATCTTTTTGCAGTGCTTCTTTCTGCTTCTTTTTTTCTGAATTCGCTATATCTGTGTAGGTCTCTCGCTTCTTGAGAATTTCCGCGAGCAGTTCATCGCGCACATACTTGCGGACTTCCTCATAACGAGGGTCATCAGACTTGTATCCTTGGCGATTACTCAAGGCCATGTCTGGCAATTCCGTCCGCTCGAACAGATCAACATGCAACTGCCCAACGACATAAACTTCATTCAGCTTGTTTTGGCCTACGATAGGCAGAATATTAAACTCACCCATCTTTTCGTTAGCGAATAGCGAAATGAAGTTATCTGGGAAGTCAGTCAGCTCCGCTTTTCTTCCTCTAGTGGTCTTGTAGGCACCAATCCAACCCACAACTTCCAGTGTAAATTCATGTTCTTTTCCATCTTTTGCCTTCATAGTGATGGGTGTGACCTTTGCACTCTTAGCTGAAACGAGATCACCCCGCCTGTCCGGATAGCTATCTGGAACTAGGTCGCACAGAGGCTCGAACTTGTCTCCGAGGGTTATCAACGCGCACAGTTCACCCATGACGCTGCGGTCGAAATCGCTGATCACTTCCTCTTCATTCCCACGTACAACGTGTATTCGGAAGTTCGCATCAATCAGTGGGAAGATTTTGAGAAGATTGCGTTTGACGGCAGATAGTGTCTTATGGAGGCGATATTGAGGTTGCCGCATGATGATTGCAGAGCCCTGTTCACCAACTCGTTCAAAAATGATTTTTTCGTCTGAAATGGCTTTCAACCCATGGCCATTTTTTGGATGGCGAGTCAACACAAACCCTGACTTCTCTCCATTTGATATAGTGAGGACATCAACATTTTCAGAGACCGAGAGTGCCGCCAATTTGCCTACGCCCTTGCGTCCCATCTTGCGACGAGTGCCGGACCTGGTCTTCGAGTCCTCTTCCTTAGTTCTTGATACTCCGGCCACATTCAGGAACTTCTTGATGTCCCCTGCCTCATAGGACATTCCATGCCCATCATCCTCAACACGGATGTCGTCCTTGTTAGAGATGATGTAGACATTCTTCGCATCTGCATCATATGCATTGGCTATCAGCTCCGCTAGAACGTAGTAAATGTTCGTGTAAAGATTAGGGCCAAGTAGCTCAAGAATGCGTGGGTCAACACTGAGTCGGTACGTTTTTCTTTCTGAAAGTTGTTTCTTGGACTTTACCTGAGACTTCCTAGTCTTTGATTTAGACTTCGCCATTTACTCCCCCATGTGCTCTAGTAGGTTGACCGAGATCAGATCGGAGATCGCCAAGTTCCAATGACCGTACGTTCGTCAAAATCCAGGTTCATTTTCGTAGCCTAAATTTTATTTTTTAAAATATGTCGGGTTATTTCATTGCCAATTGCCTTACCTAAAGGCGGAGGAACGGCGTTGCCAATAAGCCTACCTATTGTATTGAAATAAACTTTTTTCCCAGGCTCGATAAATACATATTTTTTCGGAAATCCCTGGAGCATGGCCCCTTCACGCAAAGATAAAGCTCTATGCTGTGTTGGATGGCCATATCGACCGGTCCCAAAATTGTAAAATTGCGTTGTTATTGTTGGACTCGGCTCGTCCCAATGCATGCGTCCATATACGCTTTGAAATGAAGACCCCGATTTTCTTTTATGGCAATCAGCCAATAAATCTACTGGCCAATCTCTCCATGTTCCTCCGGGCTTGGAAGCTTTAATTCTTGAAAGATTTACATCGGAAAGCCCAAGACTTTTGTGCAGCGGATCTTCTGCGCTTTCCTTACCTGACTTTATCGGCGGAATATCTTCTATTATTTTTCTGACGGTTTTGTATGTTCCGGCCTTGAAAGTTCCCTCTGGAACATGAACTTCGCCTAGCTTTGAAGCAAGTAAGACTAGTCTTCTGCGGTTTTGAGGCAATCCATATTCAGGACAAAAACAACTCTTATACGAAACGTGATAGCCAAGTTTAATTAATTGCTGGGTAAACCTTTTAAACACTACCGTTGAAACAATACCTGGCACATTTTCCATAGTCACAAAATCAGGCATGACCCCTAAGACGATCCGACCAAACTCATCTAACAATGTCCACTTTTCATCTTCTGTTGTGTCCTCTCCCCTTCGATGTTTCGAAAAAGGTTGACAAGGTGCACAGCCCGCAAGTAACCGATAACCGTTCTTCGGGTAAAGATTATTTATGTCTTCAACCGTAATTTCACGGATATCTTTCAACAAAAAAGGAGCTTTGATATTTCTGCCATACACATACTCGCAATCAGAGTCTATATCGACTCCAGCAACTACATTCACACCTGCTTGTTGCAAGCCATACGAAAGTCCGCCTGCACCACAAAACAAGTCAATGGCATTTATCATTTTTTTAGAAGATCTCATGAGTTGCAATATAGCCTAAATCAACAATCTCGTCGATGAGGACAATGGATTTTAGGGGGTAAAGCTTCTTATTCTGCAAAATAGGGGGTAAGTAAATTTAATTGAACTAAATGTTTGGATTTTCACCAAATAAATCACTCTGACCCCTTATTTAGCTTTTGAGTAATATAATTGAATTAGTCAATTATTTCGGCAGTATAAATCGCTGTAGGTGTGCGCTCCTGAGCACGAATTACCGGCCAGTAGAAAGGAGTGCCACGCCAGCCCTTGTCTTCACTGCCGTTCTGTCTCAGCAAAAATAGAATTGGATATTCAATTGCATATTGCTTCGTCATCACACCCTCGGTTTTCTCTGAGTCGGGGGTCTCAATGTACGTGGCATGTGAGCTTTCGCTTGCCAGTCGTGAAGAGTTCCGGTCCTTAGCGGCCCAGAGAAAGACCCTTCCTCGCTCAGAATTGTCTGGATGTTGTTGGGACAGGTGAATTAAAGCTGCTTCAGCTCCTTCCCAGTCAAATTCAGGCGCATCATCTTCTGGGAATTCAAGAGTTGTGCTTATTGTCTTTAGAATTTCTAGCGCGTTTTCAATTTTCACAAGAACCGGTTTATCAGCATTGAACTTACACAGCTTCGTAATTGTTTCATCGAGGGATTTAATTGTTTTATCGATCCCATTTGCGCCAGTACGAAAACCTGTTTGAAACCCGATGGGAAGAATGCGTTTGAAAGGCCGTAATGTTTGAGTTGTAGCCACAAGAATCTTATTTGGGCTGCAAGGGACTATTGATCCATCTTTTGCTTTGCGAATGAATTGAACTGCTTTGTCTCCACCAGCTTCAATGGCGCCACGTAGGGACGAATCGAATTCTTCCATTTGAGACATGGCATATCTTATTACTCGAGACGTGTGGAAGCGGGTAACCGCCAAATCTGGGCGGCGGTAGCCAAACATTCTCGAATGTTGCATGACAGTATCTTGTTGGAATTTATTTGGACGACGACCATAGTAAAAGCCAATTAGGTTCGCAAGTGTGACGCCACGATCGAGAACTTGTCCGCCGAGAAAAATATTAAGCGAATTGCGTAATTTAAGTTGTCCACTTTCATCAAGCATTGCGGCAACGTCTTCGTCGGAGTTCACTTTTGTGATGGAGATATGCTCGTTAACAAGCACATCAGATACTGCTAGCAAAATGTCCTTCAGGCTCGGAACTGGTTTGGAGTCAATTAATGATGATTTAGACAAATCATCATATGCATTTTCAATCAATTTTCCGAAAACAGGGTCTTTATTTATAGATGCTTCACGCAATTTGTCTACAATTGCATGGGTCAATTTATCTTGCCAGCCATGTGCTTCTCGTCCAGCCTCTGAATGAAGCAAAAATGAGTAACGCAGCTTCTTAATTTTCTTTTCAGCTGCCAATCCGTTAATTCGCTGAATGCAACCTCCGACGATAAAGGTGATTATTGATCTTCGATATCCATCGATATGGGGCGTTGTCAGAACAGCATCTAGCTTGAAAGATCGTCGATCCTCTTTTTTTAACCGTGCAAATTCTCGGTGATCAACTGTGTGGTGAAGTAGGCTTTCAAGGGTGTCATCCTCGCTGCGAGAATTGGTTCCGAAATAAGTCTCTCCGCCTACGTAGTCACTCGGAACTGGTACTAATGTTGTGAATGTCGGGCGGGTTGGTTTGAATTCCAAAGAGTTTGCGACGCTGATCTCTGCGGGTTG
This sequence comes from Arenimonas sp., assembly GCA_039930825.1. GTDB lineage: Bacteria > Pseudomonadota > Gammaproteobacteria > Xanthomonadales > Xanthomonadaceae > Arenimonas. Next base: position 12,086 of record JBDTTC010000381.1, on the reverse strand, counting down.
CAGATACAATGAATATGGCGTAGCAGTTACTTGAAGGAACGAGGTGTTTGTTGTTGCGCCACGTAATTGACTAATTTGGTGAGCAATTTTGTTTGCCTCAATGAGACCCGACTTCTTAGCGTATCCGATTGATGCATTATCCGCCTCATCATCAACTATGAGCATACGCATTGAAGCCATTGCAGGGTTCTTTATAAATAGTTCAGTCAGACGCCTTAAATTGTCGTCCTGCTTCTTTGCCACGAAAATGAACTTCGACTGTAGTTCCGCTTTGGTATAGCTGGTTGGAGCATGCATGATGTCATAAATCTCCATCTCTCCATCATCTACAAAGTCACTGAATTCACTTCTAAGTCGCTTGGTTGTTTGTTCGATGAGTGCTTTTGAATTTTTGCTCATAACGATTGCGATGTCGTATCCATTATCGAAAGCGAGCGCAAGAACACTTATGAATGTACGTGTTTTGCCACTTTGTACTTTTCCAAGCAGCATTCCAGGGTGTTCTGATGTAGTTGCAGATTCGATTAGGGCGCTTACAGTTTTTTCAGCGCAAAGAAATGTCTCACTTGAGAAGTCAGAGTTGCTTGACTTGTAAGCTGGGTAAAACAGTCCGGTAAGGTTAAGCATAGTGCCCCTTGATTATTTCTCGATATGGGTTGATTGATGTCGCTTTACAGATAGATTTTGGATAAACAAATGGATATTTCTTATTGCCTGTAAAAAAACCTCACACAAACTCTGAGAAAATATACTTAAACAATTTGCTGGCGGAAAACTAGCAATAAGTTCAACTAAACGAATTTATCCCTATTTGCTGCTAGCTATAATAGATGCGAGTTTTTCAGCTACCCTTCTTGTGCTTGTGAGGCTTGAGAGAAGGCGTATTTCCAAGAGTTTGCTTGTTATCCCGTTGGCGTTTATCTGGTTGCCCTGTTGATTTCGCAATTGGCTTTGGACCAGGCTTGATTCCCATAAAAATTCTCCTCGTATTTATATTCAAACAATATCTATCAAGTCAGATGTACGTACACATCTACTTCTGCCACACCAACCCAAACCCCCCATCCTCTTCCACCTCATAAAAACACTCCACCAAACTGCCGTCAGGTTTCAGTGTGAGCACGGCAAAACCATTTTGTACTTTCACATTGCCGGGCTTGATCGGTGTTTGTGCGTTGTAGTCGATATTGTTTTTTACGATGCCGGCGGTGTCACCAAACGGGAAAGCGGCATGGCCAGCGCAACGGCAAAGGCAATCAGTGCCGGCAGCGGAATTGGCGTTGTAAACGGTGCCTTGGTGTAGATGGCCCCAATACCAGTAATCCGGTGCTCTGGGCGTGCCTGTGTAACTGCCCAATGTGCTTGCCATATCGTCCCAGATGCTCATTCTGGATACGCCGTCATAACTCAGGCCGTTGTGATGGGTCATTGCCAGCACTTTTTTCTGCGAAAGATTGCCGAAGGTTTTGATGAAATCCGCCTGCTGGGTATGCGTGCTGTCGCCCAAGGCACCTTCCATATAAAGCGAGGATTTATCGTAATAGGCGGAATCCAAACCCAGCACCAGCCACTGGCCATAACTCAAAGCGAAATAGCTGGTGTTTGATTGCGCTGAAAAACGCGCGTCGTTCAAGGCGATTTTGAAATAGCCTTGCGCGGCGCCATACATTTCATGATTCGAATTGAGGGTGAAGCATTTGGTTGTCGTGGAAGTTGCCGACGGCAAGAGCGAGAGAAAATTCGTCTGTGCTTCTTTTTCCGGAATTCGATCATCCGAGCCGACATAGTAAACATCGCCCAGATGCACCATGTAATCAGGCGCCAGTTTTTTCACGGCATTGATCACGGCAACGGCAGGGCCCTGACCACCGAAATCGGAACCGTAAACACCGGTTCCCCAGTCGCCGATAATGGCGATGCTGATGGACGTTTGGCCGCTGGGTATAGTGATCGTTTGCGGGTGGGTACCAAACGGGTGAACCAGGTGCGGCAGTTCAATATTGGCGTAGCAATACACCGGCACCAGAATCCAGTGTGCATCGAAGCTTTCATATTTGCCTGTGCCATACAAAGTACCGTCGGCCCCGGCGACACCTCCGCTTCTGCCTTTAGCCAGCAAGGCCTCGTAATCGGCCGTCGAAATTTTTGTCTCGACGCCATAGAAAGACGCGATGACAGCAATCGTGTCCCAAACAGCCAGCACCTCGATCATGTCGGGTGGCAATAAAGGCGGATTATCCAGCCAATACAGTAACAGCCCGTATTCAAGATGCCCGCCCTCGGTGGGCAAAGGCGGAATGGGATTGCCCTTCATTTGTGCAATCAATTGCCGCACCAGATTTTCACTATGGACCAAGGTGGAGATAAGGGCTTTGTGCCTGGCCGCCTTGTCGGGTGCATTCACGGTATGCAGGCTGTATTCGGCCTCGCTGGCAAAAATAGGTACCTGATCAAGCATGCAATTGTTCCCCTTCTTTAGTGCCAGCAATCGTCGTTTGCGACGCTTTTTCCCGAGGGTGCTGCATGCATGCCAATACTGCAACGTAAATAGTTCACATGCACAAGCGAGCGGGTGAGCGACTGCTTCTGGCCGGAAACGGTTTCAAGATAAGGAATGGTGCAGAAATTCGAACATCCAAAATCGACCCGCGGCATGATCTGCATCAAGGGGCCACAAACGAACGCGCTTTATAGTGCAGACAGGAGAAATACCATGTCTATCGCACTTAATCCCTTATCTGCTGCCGATATCCGTCTGCTCGCTGCGGCACCGCATCGCTTCATGTTCTTTATTGGTGCGAGCAATGTGTTGATGGCGATGCTGTGGTGGACAGTGTGGTTATTCAATGCACGCTTTCAATGGTTCGTAATGCCGCAACCAGCGATTCCGGCGGGGTGGATGCACGCGATCATCATGCAATACCAGGTGCTGCCGCCTTTCATGTTCGGATTTTTGCTGACGGTGTTCCCGCGCTGGATGAATTTGCCTTCATTGAGTCGTTGGCATTACGTGCCGGTTGGCATCGGTTTATTGGGCGGGCAGTTATTAACGCTCATCGGCCTGTTCGGATTCCCGCATCTTTTGCACATCGGACTCTTGCAAACGACGGCGGGTTGGCTTGCCGGATTGATTTTTTTACTCGGCTTGCTTTGGAAAGAAAAACAAACGACCTGGCATGCCATTAGCTGTGCTATTGCCTTAAGCCTCGGCTTAGTTGGCTTGCTGTTAGTCCTTGCGTATTCCTATACCGGCAATATGCGCTTGATGTTTGCGGCTATAAAGTTCGGTAGTTTTGGTTTATTGCTGCCGATGTATTTCACCGTTTGTCATCGCATGTTGCCGTTCTTTGCCAGTGTTGTTATTCCTGACTACAAGATGGTACGACCGATGTGGGCGCTTGCGTTTTTCTGGTGTCTAGTTTTGCTGCATTTAGCACTGGAATTGATGCATGGCTACGCTTGGTTATGGTTGCCCGATACTGTGCTGGCGATGCTTGCTTGCTATCTACTCTGGCAATGGCGCATTCAACAAGCGAAAGCGCCGGCAATATTAAAAGTATTGTTCGTCGGCTTTGCCTGGTTGCCGATTGCGATGACTCTCTACACAATTCAGAGTGCGTGGTTTATCGGCACCGGTGAATTTATTTTGACGCGCGCTCCGGCCCATGCCTTGTTCATCGGTTTTTTCGGAAGCCTGTTGGTTGCCATGGTAACGCGTGTTACTCAAGGCCATTCGGGTAGGCCAATGGAATTGGGTCGGGTTGCAGCTTTTGCCTTTATCGTGATTCAGGTAACCGCCGTGTTACGCATTGTTGCCGAAGTGGTGCCTGATTCTTTGTTGTGGCAAGGCGTAGCTGGCGTGTTCTGGCTCTTGGCTTTCGTGCCATGGGTGTTCCGTTCAAGCATGATTTATTTAACACCGCGTGTTGACGGAAAGTCAGGCTGATCGTGATCGAATTTTATTTGCAGGTTAAATGGGTTCATATCATCGCCGTGCTCTGCAGCGGCAGCCTTTTTTTTGTGCGTGGCTTGATGCTGCTGAACAATATGAAACTCGGGATGGCGGCACCGCTGCGTTATCTAAGCTATACCATTGATACCATCTTGCTAACGGCAGCGCTCATGCTCGCGACCATGCTGCCTTCGGCGATGTTTGCCAATGGTTGGCTGCTGGAAAAAATTATTTTGTTGGTGGTTTACATCGTGCTGGGTAGCTTTGCACTGAAGCGCGGTCGTAGCCGCAAGCACCGCACATTATTTTTTATCGCAGCGGTAACGATTTTTGCTTTTATGATTAGTGTGGCGCGTGCGCATCATCCGGCAGGAATATTTTTCATGCTGATGAATTGATTATTACCAGTAACTCAAAATTAAAGCCGGCCAAATACTAGCGCACCATTGGTACCACCGAAACCGAAACTGTTCGACATCACGATATCGAGTTTTGCATTACGGGTTTCGCGCACAATCGGAAAACCTTCTGCACGTTCGTCGAGCGTGGTGATATTGGCCGAGCCCGCGATAAAACCATCACGCATCATCAGCAAGCAATAAATCGCTTCATGCACGCTGGCAGCACCAAGTGAATGACCCGACAGCCCTTTGGTTGATGAAAGCGGCGGTACGTCAGTACCGAACACAGCACGAACGGCATCGAGTTCGGTAACATCACCGAGCGGTGTTGAAGTGCCATGCGTATTCAGATAATCGATCGGCTTGTCGATATTGTTCATCGCCATTTGCATGCAGCGAACCGCACCTTCACCGGAGGGTGCGACCATGTCGGCACCATCAGAGGTCACGCCATAACCCAGCAATTCGGCGATGATGTTTGCACCGCGTGCTTTTGCGTGTTCGTATTCTTCCAACACCAGAATGCCGCCGCCACCGGCAATGACAAAGCCATCGCGATCGCTATCGTAAGGACGTGATGCGGACTCAGGTGTTTCGTTGAACTTGGTGGATAGCGCGCCCATTGCATCGAACTGGCAGGTCATTGCCCAATGAATTTCTTCGCCGCCACCGGCAAACATAATGTCTTGCTGACCATGGCGAATTAAATCGGCGGAGGCACCGATGCAATGCGCCGACGTTGCACAAGCAGCGCCGAGTGAATAGCTCACGCCCTTAATTGCATAAGCCGTTGCGAGTGCTGCAGAAACAGTGGAGCACATCGTACGCGGCACCATGTAAGGACCGATTTTCCGCACGCCGCGATTGCGCATTAAATCGCCGGTCTCGACTTGCCATTGCGCCGAAGCACCGCCGGAACCGGCGATAACACCAGTACGAACCTGACTGACTAATTCCGGCGTTAATCCGGCATCGGCAATCGCATTACGCATGGCGACGCAGGTGTAAGCGGCGGCATCACCCATGAAACGTTTTTGTTTGCGATCAATTTCGGCATCGAGATCAATGCTAGGAACACCGGCAACATGGCTGCGTAATCCAAGTTCAGCATAATCGGGTCGAAAACTGATTCCGGAAGTACCGTTCCGCAACGAAGCCGAGACGCTATCGAGATCATTGCCGAGACAAGACACAATCCCCATTCCGGTCACGACAACGCGACGCATTAAAAATTCTCCGTTGAAGTGAACAGGCCAACGCGCAAATTCTTTGCGACGTAAATTTCGCGACCATCGACCGACATGCTTGCATCGGCAATCACGAGTTTCAGTTTGCCGCGAATAACGCGGGTAATATCAATGGTGTAGCTGACCAGTTTTGCTGTTGGCAATACTTGACCAGTGAATTTAATTTCACCCGCACCGAGTGCTCGCCCACGACCCAATTCACCAAGCCAGGGCAGAAAAAAGCCAGCCAGTTGCCACATGGCATCCAGACCAAGACAACCGGGCATCACCGGGTCATCGGTAAAATGGCATTTGAAAAACCAGAGCTCGGGATGAATATCGAGTTCGGCGGTGATTATGCCTTTGCCGTATTTGCCACCTTCGGTCGAGATGTGGGTGATGCGATCAAACATCAGCATCGGATCGGAAGGCAGGTGTGCGTTTTCTTTTCCAAACATGTCGCCGCGCGCGCAGGCGAGCAGTTGTTCGCGATTAAAATTATTCGAAACGGTCATTGTCGGCATCATTGCGGAAAGCCGCATTCTAACTATGTTTTTGTTTGATTATGTCTATTTGCAATAAGCAATTTCCGTACGCATGCGTAGCGATGCGGTGGTGTATGTAGTTTTGAAAACCCTTATTTTTCTATCTGTGCGGTGTTTTGCATAACGCCAGAATTAGGCGTCGCGATCGAAAATAGCAGGCATTCAATATTCACACTTTGATTGACATAAGTCATGGCGGAAGCAAAATTTAGGGCGCACTGTGGTCCCATGGAATTTTCCAATGGGGGCCATATGAAACGTTCAGTATTTCCACTGATAATCGCAGCCGCATTATTAAGCTTGCCGGGCTGCAAGCCGAGTAAACAGGATTCGGTCACAGATAGCGCGCCAGCAAAGACCGACACAGGCGGCTCTGCAGCAGGCGACTTTGGGCCGCCGCAAGGTGAGCCGGTGAATGCCATTCTGACCAGTCCACCGATGGTGCCGCCAGCAACGGGCCGTACTGCACCGGCAAAAGTGATTGTCGAATTGGAAGTAAAAGAAGTGGAAATGGAAATTTCCGAAGGCGTGAAGTACACCTTCTGGACCTTTGGTGGCACCGTGCCAGGTAGCTTCATTCGCGTACGCCAGGGCGACACGGTGGAGTTTCATTTAAAGAATCATCCCGACAACAAGATGCCACACAATATTGATCTGCATGCCGTTACCGGACCTGGTGGTGGTGCTGCATCGAGTTTTACTGCGCCGGGTCATCAATCGCAATTTACTTTCAAAGCACTCAATGCCGGCCTGTTCGTTTATCACTGCGCCACTGCACCGGTCGGTATGCACATCGCGAACGGCATGTACGGTTTGATTCTGGTCGAACCACCACAAGGTTTGCCGAAAGTAGATAAAGAGTATTACGTGATGCAAGGCGATTTTTATACCGTCGGAAAATATCGCGAAAAAGGCATGCAAGCTTTCGATATGCAAAAAGCAATCGACGAAAATCCGACTTATGTTTTATTCAATGGTTCCGAAGGCTCGCTGCTAGGTGACAAGGCATTAAAACTTAATGTCGGCGAAACCGTTCGTCTGTATGTCGGCAATGGTGGTCCTAATCTGGTATCGAGTTTCCACATCATCGGCGAGATTTTCGACAAGGTTTATACCGAAGGTGGAACGCATTATCAGGAAAATGTGCAGACGACTTTAATACCTGCCGGTGGTTCTACGATGGTTGAATACAAGACCGAAGTGCCAGGCACCGGTGTAATTGTGGATCACTCGATCTTCCGTGCCTTCAATAAGGGTGCGCTCGGCATGGTGAAAACCGAAGGTCCGGAAAACAAAGCAATCTATTCCGGCAAGGAAGTTGACAGTGTTTATCTTGGTGATAAAGCCGTTAGCTCGGCACCGGTTTCTGAAGCGGCTACGGCATCGGCCGGAGGCGTGCTGACGCTTGATCAGCAAATCAAGGCCGGTGAAGCACTGTTCAACGGTACTTGTTCGGTTTGTCACCAAAGTAGCGGCAGTGGTATTCCGAATGTATTCCCGCCCTTGGCGAAATCGGATTTCCTGAATGCCGACAAAAACCGTGCAATTCATATCGTGCTCAATGGTTTGAATGGCCCAGTTACCGTCAATGGCAATAAGTTTGATTCGGTTATGCCGCCCATGAGCCAGCTCAATGACGATGAAGTCGCCAATATCGTCACCTTCGTGCTCAATAGTTGGGGTAATAAAGGCGGCAAGGTAACGGCGGCAGAAGTCACCAAGGTCCGCAAGGAAACGCCGCGACCACAAGGCGCTGCACACTAACTCATCATGCGCAGACTAATTTTATTAGCTTGTGTTGTAAGCACCGCCAGCCTCGCTGGCGGTGCTTATGTGCGCGTACCTGCAGGTGAGTTTCAATCGGTACTGAAATACGAAGACAACAAAGGCAAACAAAGAATTCTTGCCTTCGACATGATGAAACAGCCGGTCACGAATGCACAGTTCTTGGAGTTTGTGAGGAAAAATCCGAACTGGCAACGTGGTAAAACGCCGACTATTTTTGCGGAACCTAAGCACTATCTTTCGCATTGGCAGGCGCCATTAATTCTGGCGGCAAATGTAAAACCGAATCAGCCGGTGACGCAAGTTAGCTGGTTTGCTGCCTCTGCCTTTTGTGAAGCACAAGGCGCACGTTTGCCGACCTGGAACGAGTGGGAATATACCGCTGCAGCCGACCGCACTCGCCGCGATGCGCGTCGCGATCCGGCTTGGCGCGAAAGTATTCTGGGCTGGTATGCAAAACCCGCGAGTACGCCGATTGCCGAAGTCGGGAAAAGCCCGGCCAATATTTACGGAATTCAGGATTTGAATGGTTTGATCTGGGAATGGACCGAAGATTATTCGGCGATGCTGGTATCGGCCGACAACCGGAATCAATCCGATCCCGACAAATCTAAGTTCTGCGGTGCTAGTGCCTTATCGATAGAAGATAAAGAAAATTATGCGGTGATGATGCGCGTTGCGATGCTGTCGTCACTGGAAGCAGTGAATAGCACTTCCAACCTTGGCTTCCGCTGCGCGAAATCCCTGCCGTCAAAACCAATACGAATGAGTAAGCCATGAAGAAAATATTGTTTGCCTGTCTGTTCTCATTCGCGCTGTTTGGCCATGCGGCAACGCCGAAACCAGCGCCATTGCCGAGCGATTCGGTATTGCAGATTAGCGATACCTTTACCAATCAGAACGGTCGTGATTTCAAGTTAAGCGATCGTCGTGGCAAGCCGCAATTGGTTGCAATGTTTTATACCTCTTGTAAATATATTTGCCCCTTAATCATTGATAGCGGCAAAGGTGTTGATAATTCACTAACACCAGCCGAGCGAAAAAATCTTTCCATTCTTCTAGTCAGCATGGACCCCGCACGCGATACCCCCGAAGCGCTGATGTTCATCGTCAACAAACGAAAACTTGATACCACGCGTTGGACTCTATCGCGCACCGATGAAAAAGGTGTGCGCACAATCGCAGCCTTGCTTGGAATACGTTATCGCTTGCTTGCCGATGGCGAATTCAATCACACCAGCGCCTTGATCTTGCTCGACGCCGAAGGTCGCATCGTTGCCCGCACCGAAACGCTAGGTAGCAAGCCAGATCCAGCATTTCTGGCGATTGTGAAAAAAACGCTGGCCTCAACAGAAAAACGCTAAAGCGCTTTTCTCGTAGGAGGGCCCTTGGGCCCGACCTGAGCGGCAATATATTTTCTTTTGGCAGGAGGGCCTTCTAGGCCCGACTAAACCCCGGCGAAAATCTGTTTGGCTCTCAAGACACTCGCACCTGCGTTTGATCAAGATCAAAGCCTTCAATATTATTTATGACATATTTCCACGGTGCCTATCGCACTAATGGTTTGTGGGAAGGAGAGCAATGATGACTCGTAATATGTCCAATATTGATCGTGGTATTCGCGTTGCGGTCGCAGCGGTATTTGCCTATTTATATCTTGCCGGCATTGTTACAGGCTGGGTAGGCATTGCATTACTCGTTTTCGGTACGGTTTTCGTGCTGACATCACTGGTTTCTTTTTGCCCGCTTTATACCTTGGTAGGTATCAATACTTGCAGGCCTAGATAGGCTTGGATGGCCAAACGGCGCTGAGTTTTTGCGACGAAATATTTTTCTATTAGGAGGGCCTTCTAGGCCCGGCCTGCTTTGCAATGTAATTTCGTCGAATCCACGCAGCCTTCTACATAAAACGCACAGGCAATCAACTACACTTGCAAACTAGTCCGCTACTGTCAGCATCCAATAAAGTGAGTGTAATTATGCGACACATCGAGCGCCACAAAACCCATCGCATCGGCTGGCTGCGTGCCGCCGTGCTCGGTGCCAACGATGGTATTGTTTCAACGGCAAGTCTGGTGCTCGGTGTCGCCGCTGCTGGCGCAAGCACCAATAGTATTCTTGTTGCCGGCGTTGCCGGTTTGATGGCAGGCTCGATGTCGATGGCGGCCGGTGAATATGTGTCGGTCAGTTCGCAATCGGATACCGAAAATGCCGATATCGAAAAAGAACGAAATGAACTCGCGACGGACCCCGTACACGAGCTCGAAGAATTGACGATGATTTATGTTGGCCGTGGTCTGGACAAAAATCTCGCACGACAGGTAGCAACACAACTTACGGCGCATGATGCGCTTGCTGCCCATGCCCGTGATGAATTGGGAATCTCTGAAATATTAAGCGCCAAACCTATCCAGGCGGCATTTGCCTCTGCTGCCACCTTTGCGGTGGGCGCAGCATTGCCACTCTTGGTTGTGTTGTTGGTGCCGCAATCAATGTTGATGTGGACCGTTGCGGGAAGCTCGCTGGTATTCCTTGCGATATTGGGCTCCATGGCCGCACAAGCGGGTGGAGCATCGGTGATGACATCGACCATTCGCGTTGCGTTCTGGGGCGCGTTGGCCATGGGGTTAACCACAGGCGTCGGTGCGTTATTCGGCGTTACTGCTGCCTGAGTTCCTTATTTCCCGCCACCACTGCGCCATACCGAATACAGCAACCACATACTGCCAAATACCGCGCCGAGAAAACCCAATAGACCGAAGATCGGCAGGCCCAATAAGGTCGGGCCGCCTTTCACGGTCATCACAATCGAAGAACCGATAATCAGTGCGGCAATCACGATGCCCACAGTGAGCCGATTGGCCGAGTGATCCAGTTGTTCGCCCAGATGTTGCAGGCGTTCGATGTCGATGCTGACTTTGATTTTTCCGCTGCGAGCATGCTGGAGGATTTCGCGAATGCTGTCGGGCAGTGAGGAGAGCAGTCGCATACCAACCTTGACGGCGCGCTGCCCGCGTTTTGCAATCGCTTTGGTGCTGTATCGCGAACGCATCACTCGTCCGACAATCGGCATCGCCATCGATACCATATCGAAATCGGGGTCGAGTTTTCTGCCGATGCTTTCGAGGGTAACAAACACTTTCATCAGCATGGCCAGATCGGACGGCAAGGCGAGTTTGTTGTCGCGCAAAATTACCGTGATATTGCCGAGCATGGCACTTAGGTTCAGTTGCTTGAGTGGCACGCCATGATATTGATCGATGAAATTATCGACATCCTGTGCCAGTTTTTCCGAATCCAGTTCGGCGTCCTGCGCCCAGTCGGACAGAATGTCGGTGATTTGCAAGGCATCGCGTTGCACCAGCCCCTGCAATAGATCGATGACCTGTTCGCGGCGTTTATCCGACAAATGTCCGACCATGCCGAAATCAATCAAGGCCACACGATTGCCCGGCAAATAAAATAGATTACCCGGATGCGGGTCGGCATGAAAAAAGCCGTCTTCGAGCATCATTTTCAATGCGGTGTTGGCACCGATCATGGCCAGTTTTTTTCGATCGAGACCGGCAGCATCGACCGCCTCTAGATCATGCGCAGGAATGCCGGCAACGAATTCCTGCACATTGATGCATTCGCTGGTGAGTTCCCAATAGACTTTCGGAATCACGATGTCGGAATGATCGATGAAAGCCTGCGCGATGCGCTGGGCGTTATGACATTCGGCCGCCAGATCAAGCTCGCGGTAAAGCGAAGACTTGAATCGCCGCACCACCTCGACCGGATGATAACAACGCCATTCGGGCAGTTCGGTTTCTATGGTTTTTGCCAGACGTTGCAACAGGCGCATGTCGGCATCAATCAGCTCGCGAATACCGGGGCGTCGCACTTTGATGATCACCGTGCTGCCATCGTGCAAAGTGGCGCGATGCACCTGCGCAATTGAACCGGCGGCCAAGGGGTTTTCATCGAGCTGTGAAAAATACATCTCCGGTGATTCCATAAAACTGACTTGCATTTGCGCCTGCACTTCCTCGAAAGAAATCAGCGGTGCGTGATCCTGCAGTTTTTCAAATTCGGCAATCCATTCCGGCCCGAATAAATCCACCCGTGTTGCCAGCAGTTGGCCAAGTTTCACGAAGGTCGGTCCGAGCTCTTCCATGGCGTGGCGCAGACGTTC
>JBDTTC010000380.1:0-6887 GCA_039930825.1 Arenimonas sp. | reverse complement strand
CAATTCCAGATAAACGCCTTCGCGCGTTTCGGTTTTACCGTCTTTCGTCGTTGTAATGGTGTATGGACCGCCAACGCGCAAACCACGCGCGATATAACGACCTTCGGAATCCGTGGTCGCCCTGCTGATTGATCCCGATTCTGTGTGAACAATAGTAACTTGAGCGCCTGAAACTGGCTGACCACTCGTACTCGAAATGCGTCCGCCGAGAGCAGATGTGGTGTTTTGTGCGAAAGCTGGAGCAGCGGCGAGCGCGATGGCTAGGCCGATGGCAAGTTTCGAGATACGTACCCGATTATGGTTGGTCATAGTTTTTAACCCTAAAGATAAACAAAAGTAGAGACATTGAGTTGTGCGGCATCTGTCTGACCTCAATGCCACTGTTGGGAATTGAAGTCTTGCTAGGAACCTTTTCCCCGGGACCTAACAATAACAAGAGTTTAACATGCTAACCCTAGCGTATGGCAGCTTTATGACAGTAAAAAAAACGTGCGCTACCGCTCATTTTCGCACTTTCTCGACCGATCAAATAATTCATGAAGTTGACGGCAATTCTTAATGCCCAACTTTAAGATAGGCGACAACGCCATCCAGTAACATTTGCACCGAAATGGCCACCAGAAGCATGCCCATCAGGCGTTCCACCGCAATCAATACCGGCTTACCCAGTAACTTGTACAAGCTTGTGGCAGACAACAAGATAAGCGCTGTACCGAACCAGGCCACGAAAAGCGCCAGACTCCAATCGAGCATTCGATCAGGATATTGGGTGCTGAACAACATGACGGCAGCCATGCCTGAGGGGCCCGCTACCAAAGGGATCGCCATCGGCACAATGAAGGGTTCGCCCTCTTCCGCTTCGCCAAACATACCTTCCGGGCTTGGGAATATCATTTTCAGGCCGATCAGGAACAAAACGATCCCGCCGGCAATGCTGACCGACTCCTGCCGCAGATGCATGGCGGCCAATACGTAGCGGCCGGACCATAAAAAGGCGAACAGCACGCCAAGCGCAATCAGAAGTTCGCGTACCAACACCCAGCGCCGACGCTTAGAAGGCAATGGCTTAAGCAAACTCAGGAATACCGGGATGTTTCCCAGCGGATCAAGAATTAAAAAAAGTAGCAAAGCAGCAGAGAGTGTCGTCATGGTTTTATTCTGTGCGGGAGCCGGGCCATGTTAGCGTTATTTTAAACAGTGCGAGAATGATAATTTTTCGATGCTGCGATAGCGCCGTTGCTGTGATATTTCAAATCGCTGGGTCCCCGACAGGAGCATTCGGAGACAAAATAGAATATTTTGTTTATTTACAGAATCAATTAAACCCTAGGGGCAAAAACCTGGCCGCGATATTCACGCCCAGCTTCCGATAATAAATGCACACACGCAGGCGCGTATTTTTCCGGAGAAGGACATTGTGTTGCTGCTTCTTCAACAAAAGCACGGCTGCGAATTGAAGTACGCATCGGGCCGGGCTGCAACATCGAGATACGCACGGGGCCATTTTCAGTTTCATCATGCAGCATGTTCATCAAACCCAGCAAGCCGGCTTTGGCGATGCCATAAGCACCCCAGTAGGCCTTGTTTACTCGATGCAATTCATCGCCGACGAATACAACAGCGCTATCTTGTTTTTTCAGATGCGGCAAACAGGCTTGCGTCAACAGCCATTGCGCGCTTAGCCCTACATGCAATTGCTTGACGAAATCATCCGGCTCGATTGTTTCCAGCGGTGCTAGCCCCTTGAATTCGACCGCGCAGTGCAGCACACCATGCAAACCACCGAGTTCTGTCGCAATTTTGTCGGCCATCGTTTCAAAATCGGCCGGATGCGCACCGGCCATATCGAGCGGATACATCGCAGGTTCGGGCCCCAATTTTTTCACTGCATCATAGGTCCGGTTTAGCTTCGGCACCTTACGCCCTAGCAACACTACACTGGCACCGGCAGCAGCGCAGGCTTTCGCACTGGCTTCACCGAGCCCGCCATGCGCACCGGTGATGAGAATGACTCGGTCTTTCAGGGCATCGCAAGCCGGTGTCGGCACAGCGATCATGCGTTCTTTTGCGCCTCGGCGACCAATTTCGTCAACTCGCCGCTTTCGAGCAATTCCATCGTGATATCGCAGCCACCAATCATTTCACCATTAATGAATAATTGCGGGAACGTTGGCCAATCCGAATAACGCGGCAAGTTGGCGCGAATTTCCGGATCTTCCAACACATTCACGGTGAAGTAATTCGTTGCGCCGGCTTGTTTCAAAGCCTGGCTGGCCTTGCTTGAAAAGCCGCACATCGGAAATTGCGGCGTGCCTTTCATAAATAAAACAATAGGATGGCCCTCTACTGTGGCCTTGATTCGATCATTAATCTCGTTCATTTATTTCTCCATAACGGTTTGCAGACACAGATTTCTTCCGCATTAGGTAGAATTATAACTCCCCCAGATAGCTAACCCCATAGCTGTCTACATTTCCGGAGATTGACATGGCCATCGAATTACCCGCTCTTCCCTATGACCGCGCCGCGCTGGAGCCGACTATTTCCGGCGAAACCATCGATTTCCATTACGGCAAGCATCACCAAACTTATGTCACCAACTTGAATAACCAAATCAAGGGTACCGAGTTTGAAGACGCGGACCTGGAAAGCATTATCCGTAAATCGCAAGGCGGGATGTTCAACAACGCCGCGCAAATCTGGAACCACACTTTCTACTGGAATTGCCTCTCGCCTAACGGCGGCGGCGAACCTACTGGCGCGTTGCTCGACGGCATCAACAAAGCCTTCGGTTCATTCGCGGCATTCAAGGAGCAATTTACCCAAACTGCCTTGACCACTTTTGGCTCCGGCTGGGCCTGGTTGGTACAACGCCCGGACGGTTCGCTCGGTCTGATTAGCACACCTAACGCCGCTACACCTCTGACCGGTTCGGACAAGGCATTATTGACCTGCGATGTTTGGGAACATGCCTACTACATTGATTACCGCAATGCCCGCGCAAAATACGTGGAGTCATTCTGGAATATCGTGAATTGGGAATTTGCAGCTGCTCAAATGGCGTAAAGCTTTCTCGTAGTGAACAAAAAAGCCGGAGAATATCCGGCTTTTTTATGCAAGCCTTTCTTTTGTTGAATTCAAATCGCGACTTCCGTCGCTCCTACAGCTTCAACCTTGAAATCGGCGCTTCCACTTGTGCTTTACGATTCAGATCGGAGCCGACTTGTTTGAGTGCTTCGAATAATTCGGCATGCGAATCGGCACGCAATGTTGCGTGCCCTACTTTCCTGCCTTCGCGCGGAAGTTTGCCGTAGTCATGCCAGTGGCCATGGGCATTTTTTAGTACTGGTGCAGCTGATGGCATTTCGCCGATCCAGTTCAACATACAACTTGTCCCGATGGCGGCAGTACTGCCAAGCGGCAAACCCAGAACGGCACGCAAATGGTTTTCGAATTGCGAAGTCTCTGCACCTTCAATCGTCCAGTGACCGGAGTTATGGACGCGTGGCGCCATTTCATTAGCAAACAATTCGCCATCTTTCAAAAACAGTTCGAGCGCGAACACACCTACATACTCGAGCGATTCGGCAACACGTTTGGCATAAGCCAATGCATTGTTCTGAAGACCTTCGCAATCGGTAGCCGGAGCAAGGCTCGCGGACAACACGCCATTTTCGTGCCAGTTTTCGGTCAAGGGCCAGGCGCGGAATTCACCATCACGTCCGCGCACGGCAAGCACCGAAATTTCGCGCTGGAAAGCAACGAAGCCTTCGAGAATCAATCCGACTTTTTCAGCCTGAGCACCCAAAGCATCCCAAGCCGAATGAATATCATCGGCAGTCTTGATGCGGAACTGTCCTTTACCGTCATAACCCAAACGACGGGTTTTCAAGATGCAGGGCATGCCGATTTGCTCAATCGCTTTTTGCAAACCCTCCAGCGAAGCAATATCGGCAAACGGTGCTACCGAAATTCCCAACTCGCGGAACAGGTTTTTTTCGGCTAGACGATCCTGTGCAATTGCCAATGCACGCGGGCTTGGGAAAACCGGAATTCGTTCGGCCAGCCATTGCGCGCTCTCAGAGGGAACATTTTCGAAATCGAATGTAGCGACATCTACTTTCGATGCGAATTCAGCCAAGGCATTTTCATCGCGATAATCACCGACGACCATTGGCACGAATTGTCCGGCGCAGGCATCTGAAGTGTTATCCAGCACTAGAAAGCGCAGTCCGAGCGGAGCACCTGAAAGTGCCAGCATGCGCGCCAATTGCCCGCCACCGAGAATACCGACGATCTTGGTCATGGCAGTCGTGGATCGGCGTGATCCATTACGTCCTGGGTTTGCTTGGCACGGAATGCATTCAAAGTTTCGCGCACAGTAGTATTTTCCAGCGCAATAATCGCGGCGGCAAATAATCCGGCATTGGCAGCACCGGCAGCACCGATCGCGAATGTCGCAACAGGGACACCTGCCGGCATTTGTACAATCGACAACAGGGAATCGAGGCCATTCAGGGATTTGCTCTGCACCGGAACGCCCAGGATCGGCACTGCGGTCATCGAGGCCAGCATGCCCGGCAAATGTGCTGCGCCGCCAGCACCGGCAATAATCACTTTCAGCCCGCGTGCAGCAGCCGACTTGGCATAGCTGACCAGCAAGTCCGGCGTTCGGTGCGCCGAGACGACCTGTACTTCATAAGCCACGCCCATCTGTTCCAGGCGCTGGGTCGCATGCTGCATGGTATCCCAGTCATTTCTGGACCCCATCACGACGCCTACTACAGGTGAATTTGCTGGACTCATAGCGTCTGCTTTCCCCAAAAGGCTATTCTATTCGCATCTGAACACAGGAGCACACCCCATGGATCGAAAATTATTGGATATTTTATGCTGCCCCATCAGCAAACAGCCATTAGCGATGGTCAACACTGCCGAATTGAATGCCTTGAACACGGCAATCGGCAGCGGCAGTGTGCGCAAAAACGATGAAACGGCACAAACACTATTATTGAAACAGGCACTGATTACTCGCGACCACAAAATGATTTACCGGATTGAAGACGACATCCCGGTGCTGCTGGAAGACGAGGGAATCGCCACATCGCAAATTGACGATTTTCCACGATGAGGTTTTGATGAATTTCACAATACCCGGGCAACAGATCATAGATGAAAATATTCGTGCCGCTATTGCCGAAGATATAGCGGGCGGCGATGTCACCGCAGCACTACTTCCTGACTATATTTCGGAAGGCTATGTTCTTTGCAAGGAAAAATGCATCGTCGCGGGTCGGCCCTGGTTTGATGCCTGCCTGAAAGCGCTAGACCCGAATGTAAAAATCCACTGGCATGTGGATGAAGGTGATGCCATTGAACCGGTAAAAGCCATCTGCACCTTTGAAGGCAGTTCGCGCGCGATGGTGTCGGCGGAGCGTTCGGCCTTGAACTTTCTGCAAACCCTGTCTGGCACCGCAACGATTACCGCGAGCTACGCCCATGCCTTGCGTGGAACACGCACCCGTGTGCTCGATACGCGCAAGACAATTCCAGGCTTACGGCAGGCACAGAAATATGCGGTGCGTGTTGGCGGCGGCGTGAATCACCGTATGGGTCTGTATGACACCGTCATGTTGAAAGAAAATCATATCCACGCGGCGGGCTCGCTTACAGCAGCGGCTGTACAGGCAAAGGCACAGTTCCCGAATCTAGCTTTAATTATTGAGGTTGAATCCTTAACGCAATTGCATGAAGCGCTTGATACTGGTTGCACACGGATTCTTATTGATGACTTTTCACTGGAAGATATGCGTGCCGCCGTCGAGATTGCTGCCGGCAAAATTCCGTTGGAAGTATCGGGATCGGTAACTTTTGAACGGCTCGCGGAAATTGCCGCAACCGGCGTGGATTACGTTTCTATCGGCGCGCTAACCAAGCATCTACATGCGATCGATTTCTCTATGAAGCTCGGCAAATATCCGTAGGTCGGGCCCCGGGCCGACGCTTTTTACAGGTTGCGATTTTCTTTACGGTTTAGTCCGACCCAAACAAAAAGCCCGCACATTCAGCGCGGGCTTTTTGTTTGCAGAAAAAATATCGAAAACTATTTCTTGATCACCAAAAGTACAATCACGGCTACCGCAGCAAGTATCAACATCCCTGCGATGTATTTGGCATAAGGATTGCCACTACCGCTGCTGCTGTTGCTTGAAGATTTTACCGGCGCAGTCGCTTTCATTTGCGCTGTCGGCGCATTCATTTCCATCCCCGGTGCGACCAGGATAAAACGGACTGCATCTAAACGTAGCTCGTCACCTGGATTCAGAAATCCGTGTTGAACGCGTTTGTTGTTGATATAGGTACCATTAGAAGACCCCAGATCTTCCACCGACAAACCATCAGGCGTTGGCTTGACCAAAGCATGACGACGGGAGATTTCATCAGCAGGAACTGAGATGTCGCATTCGGCTGCACGGCCGATAACTACAGGACCGGTTACCGGGAATACTTTGCTAAATACCGCGCCCGAAACACCCCGCAACACATATTTGGGAACGGCCATACGGACACGGGTAGCGCCTGAATCTTCATCAGGATTGCCGCTGGCAACCACGGCACTTTTGGCAACTTCAACGATTAGGTATTTCGCTTGTACCGTTCCGATCAGTAAATTGTCGCCAGCCCGCAATGCCATCAGGTCTGCGACCAGCTTGCCATTCACTTCGACCGGGCCGGCACCCGATGGCACCTGCAGATTAGCGCCATTTTGCGTGACATGGATTGCACAGTGTTCCGGCAAAATGCCGGGCATTGTGAGAACAACAGCTGCTTCTGCGCTGGAACCGATGCGGTTCACACCGGGATTTAACAGCACTTGTCCATGTTCA
>JBDTTC010000379.1:0-3317 GCA_039930825.1 Arenimonas sp. | reverse complement strand
ATGAGGCATCTGCTCGCGGTGTTGAAATCGAGAACACGGGAAGCGAGCCGCTCGGGGTTGCCTTCATATTCTCGAAGCCGGGATTCACGCTCTGGATTTTCATCTCGGCATCCAGCACGATAATGCCCTCGCCTGTGTGCTTCACCACTACGTCGGCTAGTCGCAAGCCTTCCTGTGCACGCTCCAGTTCAAATAGATGCTCCGCAAGTCTTATCGATGCTTTTTCCTGCAGATGCAGGCCTAATAAAAACAATAGCACCAGCGCCGTGAGCAGACCGACAATAGTGATCGCGAAATTACGGTACCGGGTATTCGTTGCAATCCAGGAATCAGCTTTGATATCCATCCCCAAGACTGCAACCACATGGCCGCTCTTCGAATCGCGGATGGCGGCAACACTGGTGACCCAATCACCCCAACGATCATGGTAGGGACTTTCAATGGCGGGCTTACCCATTTGATAAACGCTGAACAAGGCTTCCGATGGACCGTCATAAAGATCACCCGGCGCGGAATAATCCGGCGACTCGGCAGCTTCGGCATCAACCAGGAAAATCATCTGCTTTGGTTTTTCGATACTAGGTCGCATCAGGTAAACGAAGCGAAAATCCGGATTGACATCGCGGACCCGGCGAAGCTGCTCTTGCAGCCCATGAAATGCCTGAGTTTCAGAATCGTATTGAGCCTGGCCTGTCAGCAGAGTGACACTCCCGGCATCTACAGATGCTGCTGCCGTGCTGGCCAATGACTCGATCCGGACACGCTCGAGCTGATCGCCGGTACGCATGACAAAATGGGTAAAAAACCAGCCGGAAAGACCCGCAAGAACCAACAGCAATAAACTGAGCCCCAGCAGTTTTTTTTGACTGGAAAAAAATGTCCGAGCTTGCTGCATGGCCACCCATCCCTTTGATAGCCGCAGTCTACTACCTTGCTAGCTAATTGCAGGCTGATTTGGCAGCCAATCGTGTTACAAAAAGTGAACTGGGCAGCGAGCTCGATACCGCTTATAGGTTTTTGCCTTTTTCCCAGGTTTTGACAGGACGGCGGTCATTGTTCCCGCGGCGATTTTCCTGGAACCGGAGTTCCTTGCGACGGTCCTCGACCTCGCGACGATCGCCTTTTTTGTCTCGCGTATTCGCAGTGAACTTCGATTTACCCTCGATAGCCTTGATTGCTTCACCCTCCAAGGGTTCAAGGCCTACGCCATTCAGTGAAATATCCTTCAAATCGGACATTGCTCGTCTCCGTTAAAAAAGCGTCGATTTTCCGACCTCAGACTGGAAAACGACGATTCACGCTAAAAACGGCCACGCCTGACACGGCATTAAAAAAAATCCCGAACCAGTCGATCAGAACTGGGCCGGGAAAGGAGGTCTTGTTCGGGGGAGTGAACACTAGACCGTCAAACCTGATTGAAATCTGGGCTTCGCCCCACAGTTGCCAATCACCATGCGTGATTGGCGAACGTGAAGGTATCGCTTACTTATTTTTTCATGGCATCAGCGCTAGCTTCCGATGCTGTCTTTTCTGTTTCAGCTGCAGCTTTGGCGGTGTCATACGCTGCTTCTGCAGTTTTGTTACAGGCCGACTGTTGCGCCGAAGGTAAGGCGTCGCATTTTTCCTTCGCAACTTTCATTTCGCCATCGGCTTTGGTCACCGCAACGTCATAAGCTGCTTTTGCATTGTCTTCAACAGCGCCAGCGGTAGCATCGTTTACTTCTGCATTACCTTCTTTGGAAGCATCTGCTATGTCTTGGCGACCCTCAACGGCAGTATTCATGGCATCCACTCTTGCATCGGAGGTATCTGCATCGGCGTCAACTCGGGCTTCAGTAACATCGGCTTGGGTTTCTGCAGGAGTTTCCGGCTTACAAGCCGACAAGGCCAGAACGCAGGAAAGTACAAGCAAGCTGCGGGTAATATTTTTCATATGAACTCCAGGGTATAGGGTATTCAGTAGGTGGGAACGACATCTTTTTTTGTGGATGCGCATTTACTACACATCAAGATACGTGCCAACAAGCGGAATGGCTTTGTTGCAACAAAGTAGAGCTTTTCATTCTTGGCAAAGGCGTGAGTAATGCACGATGCTGGGGCAATAATCCGCAAACTGCATGATCTCCGGCATCGCCTATTCGGGAATGCGGAATGCATGATGTCGTATCGTCTTCATGCAATTTGCGGCATTCAATTTAGCCCCCGCTACAGCCAAAACTACTTAAACCCTGTCTATTCGCCATTGGCATGAATATTGAAGGTCATAGATGGTATTTAACAAAGCAAGGAGAATTCCATGTTGCATTACGCTATCGTTTTTCTGGTTATCGCGCTGATTGCCGGCGTACTCGGCTTCGGCGGCATCGCCGGTACCGCTGTGGGCATCGCCAAGATCTTATTTTTCGTGTTTTTGATTCTTTTCGTGGTATCCCTGATTTTCGGGCGTCGGAAATTATAGTTGCGATTAACCCACATATAACTCATACGCTGGAAGCGCCGTTCGCGGCGCTTTCTTTTTTGTCTGCGGCGTCAGGATCGCGGCAGCGCCAGATCTAGCGTGAATACCGAACCGCCGCCTTCGCGGCTGTCATACCAAAGATCGCCATCCATCGTGCGGGCACGCTGCTTGGCAAGCGCCAAACCCAAGCCAGTGGACGACTCGCCATCAGTGGGCGTTGCCGATAAGCGGACATAACGCTGAAACAAACGTTCCTGATCCTGCTTTGAAATACCCGGCCCCTGATCAATGACCGAAAGCCTTCCACGACTACCGAACTTTGCCGCACTCAATACTACTTCGGTATCGGCGGGCGAAAACTTCAATGCATTCGATAACAAGTTCTGTAGCACGTGCAGCACGCCGCCATGATGGCCGCAAATTTCGAAATCTTCGGCTAGCATTATCTTGACTTCAATGCCCTTGGTTTGCGCCATCCTTGCCAAGACGGCAGCAGCCTCGCTCAATAATTTTCGAACGGAAAGCCGCTCGACCGAAACACCTTTTTCCTGGGCATTTTGATGGTCGAGCAAGGCCTGCAAAAACAGCACGCCTGAGTCGGAGGAGGTACGAATGGATTCAACCAGACGCAACCTGACAGACTGTTCAAGATCAGGGTCCCGCAACATATCGCCAGCGAACTGGATATTGGCAAAATAATTACGCAGATCATGTGCAATGGTTTCCACCATTTGCTGTTTTTCACCGACGAAACGCTGCAAGGCATCACGCGACTGCTTAAGGTCGATATGGGTTTTCACACGACCCAGCAGCTCTTCGGCGACAAAGGGCTTGGTGACGTAATCGACCGCACCTGCGG
>JBDTTC010000378.1:0-11930 GCA_039930825.1 Arenimonas sp. | reverse complement strand
CTGTTTTTTGCGAGTTTGCGCCGATTCAGGCCGGGTGATTAATCAAATCGCGTGGCTCATGTGCAAGAGCAAGTTTTTTATAGATCGGCTGGAATATTTCTTCAGCCTTTCTTGGGCCGATCATCATGCTTGCGTGAAGTTTGCATTTGTTCAGGAATTCGGTCGGATATTGCCGTGGCGGCAATGTGAGAGCAATCTCTTCGACCCGTTGCGTTGCGCCCGTTCCAAACAGTGATTCGAGCAAATGGATGGCATCCTGCTGTATCGCAGCGTGGGAGTAGAAAATATGCGGCGGGTGTTCGGCAGCGGCTTCAACATGCACCCGTGCTACTTCGACTTCGGGTTCTGGGACTGCAGCGGTTCGGATAAAGCCGGCAGGCTTGAGTTGATTTATTACGGTGTCTAGTTCGCAGGCCGGGAATGGCTGGTTGGAAAAATCCAGCAGGGTCGCTGGCAAGGACATCACCTTCGTTAGGCACAGATGTGGAATTTCCGCCAATGCTGTTTCGTTCGGCTTGTTTAAATAGTTGATGCAGCAAGACGTGCCTTCGCTAATCGAAAAGAATCCCGATTGCATCTTTCCATCGTCTTTATTTACGAAATAAAAAAACAGTTTCGCCGTTTTGCGATTTAGCCTGATGCATACAAGAGCGTCATGAAGTTGATTCAAGTCAGCCATCACGGGCCCCTGGGAACAATGCGAATAAACATAAATGTATTGGTAAACGGACGAGCCTCGACTCTAATTCCTACCATCGTCTAGCTTGCCTTAAACGCGGGTTCCCTGCCAGTGATCGGCTTTGCAGTTTTCATAATCCGGTCGAGCTTGCAACTAATCAATAGCTTTGAAGGCTTTTGCCTAGTCACTAGCCGCTCTTCACCGAAACGGATGCAAATTCCCGTATTATTTGCTGCGCCGCACTAACGAAGGTAGCGATGCCATGTTCAAGAACATTTTCGCGATTACCGCATTCATGCTGCTGCTTTTCCCGGGAACTCACTGCTGGGCAGGTGTGCTTTCTGCAGACGCGCTGAAAAAAGCAGAGCTTAGCGGCAGTGTCCGTGTCTTGGTCATGCTGCATGACGAAACGGGCGAGCAGTTAAAACGGAAAAGCATTGTCCAGCGTAAAAACGAAATCGGGCAAAAAGTATCTTCCGTGTTGAACCGACTATCGGTGAAAAATATCCGCATCTACCGTCGCTTCAATTTTGTGCCGGCATTTGCCATCGAAGCAAATACTGCGATGTTGAAGCGGTTGCAAAACGATCCGGCAGTTAGCCGTATTGATCTCGATGCAGCAGGAACCGGCAATGCAATTGCACCGGATGAATCTTCGGTATTGAACAATGTAAGTCCACTGCCAGGCCTAGGACTGGATGGCAGTGGCATGAAAGTGGCGGTGATAGATTCGGGTGTAGATACCGATCACGGAGATTTATTGTCCAGCCTAGTCGCGCAACAATGTTTTTGTTCGAACACTAACGGGGTGGGCGGTTGCTGCCCGAATGGGCAAGCCACACAATCGGGTGCCGGTGCCGCTGAAGACGGCCATGGCCATGGTACGAATGTTGCGGGCATCATTGTCGGAGATGGGAATATTGCTCCGCGCGGTGCGGTACCGGCAGCTACACTTGTAGTGGTCAGGGTGTTGGACAATAACAATAATTTTTGTTGCAGCTCCGACGTAGTGGCTGCTCTGGACTGGGTGGCGACCAATCATCCGGATGTGGATGCCGTGAATTTGAGTGTCGGAACGAGCGCTTTGTTTTCAGGTGATTGCGATACTTCGAGTTCAACGACGCAGGCAATGTCGGTAGCAGTCAATAATCTGATTTCCATGGGGGCCGTGGTTACCTCATCTGCAGGAAACGAACATAGTAGTAATAGTATGAGTGCGCCTGCCTGTGTTCAAAACGCACTCAGCCTCGGAGCGACTTGGGATTTTACCGGTGGTGCTAGAACATTTTTAGGTTGTACTGAAACCAGCACTGCACCCAAGCAGCCGGCCTGCTTTAGTAATCGCAGCGTAACGACTGACTTATATGCCGCCGGTGCATTCGTCACTTCAACGGGTTTGAATAATGCAACATCGAATTTTGGCGGCACCTCGATGGCATCGCCGATGGCTGCCGCTTGTGCGATTGCGCTCAAACAGGCGATACCGCTTTCAAGCGTCGGCCAACGCATGGATGCCATGAAACTCGCACCCACGACAGTAACCGATACCGTGTCTGGGCGCAGCTACCCATTCCTGGATTGTGTCGATGCCTTGCAAATATTGGCGGGAGAGCAAGCACCAATACTGACGGTGGCCGATGCCACGGTGACAGAAGGCAATAGCGGAGTTCGTATCGCGACTTTCGCCGCCACTTTGTCGAAAGCGGCACCTGCTTCCGGCGTGAGTTTTAGAATGCAAACAGCCAATACACAATCGATTGGAAATAGTGCGTTGGCCGGCCAAGACTATGCTAATACCGGCTCAATCCTGATAAATATTCCGGCCGGACAAACTATGGCGAATTTTAACGTAAAAATATTCGGCGACAGAAAAGCGGAAGCTGACGAGATTTTTTTGGTGCTCATTGAGGATGTAAATGGTGCCGGTCTCGGACGTGAGCTCGCGGTTGGTCATATCTTGGACGATGATGGTGCTCTGTGAAAAAACTGCATTTTGATAACGCCTTCATCCGTGAGTTACCTGCCGATTTGCAAAGTGGCCCGGGCACGCGACAAGTTCAGGCCGCTGCCTATTCACTGGTTACTCCTACGCCGGTAGAAAAACCAAGTTTGTTGGCGCATTCGACCGAAGTGGCAAAACTGCTTGATCTTGATGATGCCGATATTGGATCAGCCGAATTCCTGCAGGCGTTTTCCGGCAATACTTTATTGCCGGGCATGGAAGCTTATGCAGCCAATTATGGTGGTCATCAATTCGGCCATTGGGCCGGCCAACTCGGCGATGGCCGTGCGATAGCGTTGGGCGAAGTTATTTCCAGTAATGGCCAGCGCTGGGAATTGCAATTGAAAGGCGCCGGGCCAACGCCGTATTCCCGTCATGCCGATGGCCGTGCCGTGTTGCGTTCCTCCCTGCGTGAATTTGTGTGCAGTGAAGCCATGCATCATCTGGGTGTTCCAAGCACGCGCGCGCGTTCATTAATTACGAGTGGTGAGGATGTTGTTCGCGATATGTTTTATAGCGGCGATGCGAAACCGGAGCCAGGTGCCATCGTTTGTCGGGTATCACCGAGTTTCATACGCTTCGGAAATTTTGAATTGCCTGCTTCACGCGGAGATGTGAAGTTGCTCGATCAGCTTGTGCAATTTTGTATTGCACGTGATTTTCCACACCTGAAAGATCGTGGTGAAAATAAAATTGGAGAATGGTTTTTAGAAATTTGCGAACGCACCGCCGTGTTGATGGCGCACTGGATGCGTGTGGGTTTCGTCCATGGCGTTATGAACACCGACAATATGTCGATACTGGGTTTGACTATCGATTACGGACCTTATGGCTGGCTCGAGAATTTTGATCCCGATTGGACGCCAAATACTACCGATGCTCAGGGGCGCCGATATGCTTACGGCAAACAGCCTGCCATTGCTCAATGGAACTTAAGCCGGCTTGCCGGTGCAATTGCACCCTTGCTGCCTGAGCATGAGGTCTTGAATGCCGGATTGAATCGTTATGGCGAGCTGTTCAACGAAAAGCACCGCGAAATGAATGCGGCCAAGCTTGGCTTGCTGGATTCGCAGGAAGCTGATGCGCTTCTAGTGCAGGATTTATTCCGAATCATGCAAAAACTTCAAATCGATATGACATTGTTTTTCAGGACACTTGCCGATATCGATCCCAATGCAATCTCGTTACTGCCGTTCGAGCCGGTTTTCTACGATGCCGATTTGCGGAATTCCGATGGCAAGGATTTGCTCGATTGGCTTGCACGCTATGCAAGCAGAATCGGACAGCAAGAAGAACTTGGGGCTGTACGACGCGAGCGAATGAATGCGGTCAATCCGCTTTATGTGCCGCGTAATTGGCTGGCGCAACAAGCCATTGATACGGCGGAGCAGGGCGATGCAAGCGAATTGCATGCGTTGATGGAAGTATTGCGTAATCCATACAGGGAGCAAGCAGGGCGAGAGCGTTTCGCATTGCCGCGGCCAGAATGGGCACGCAATCGGGCCGGTTGCTCGATGCTTTCCTGCAGTTCTTAGCTCAAAAAAGCGTATATAAAATATTTTTATTTGCGCAAACCTTGTGTAGAAGCCTTGAATTAACAGGTTGTCACAACTTTTTGGTATCTAGACGTTTCAAAACGGTCTTCACAATGTGTGAAATTTCGTTTGTTTTTACCGGCTGTAACAATCTAGTTCAGTTACGACTTGATTTTGACTACTTGTCACATCTGGAACAATAAATGTGTGAGCTGATCGTCGTAATTCAATATTTGTGATGCCTAAACTGCGCCCATCAACTCAGGTCCTTCTTTTCACTTACGGAGATAATGATATGCGCTTTACTAAAACCTTATTGGCAACTGCCTTCCTTGCTGCGCTGCCGATGATGGCAAGTGCCGAATCACAATTCTCGACCGCTGCCGGCCCTAGCTCGGTTTCTGCAAAACTCGACTTCCAAGTCATCGTGCCAAGAATTCTTTATCTGCGTGTTGGTACCGGTACCAATCTGGCAAACAATACCAACGTCGATCTGATCACCTTCAACGTGAATGGTGCAAATGTCGGTGATAGCACATCTGTTGCGGGCACCGGTGGCGATCTTGCACCAGGCGTCACGGCACGCGTAGTCGCTAATGCTGGTGTAGTAACCTTGAGTTCTAACACACCGGGTGCTCTGACCACCGGTACTGCTGGCGAAGTTATTCCTTACACCCAAATCACCACTACTTCGGCTGTATTGACCTCCGCAACCGCACTGCCTGCACCAGCATTGGCAGCATCTGGTGCAACGTCGGTAGTATTGACAGCAACCAATCGCGTTACCAATCAAGATGCAAAATGGACCTTCAATTATTTGAACAATGCCGTTGTTGCTGCTGGTATATACGGTGGTACCGTCGCAAAGAATGGCGAAGTGACCTACACCGCGGCAATGCCTTGATTTAAGTTTCAAGTATCAGCACTATTGTTGATATCATCGGGCCGGTCCGGACGGATTAGCATTTATGAAGCCGACTCTCATGATGTCGGCTTCATTTTTTTGGAGGACTACATGATGTTCAAGTTTCGATATTCTTCATGTATTGTCCTGTTAATCGCCGTCATTCCCGCAGCACCTGCCTATAGTTATGCCGTCACCATAACTGCCGGACCGCGTGCGATATATCTGCAAGTGGGCAATGGTACTTTTACCGGTACGTTTAATGGTGGCGGTTCCCCAGGAACCAATACAACGGTCAATCTGGTTACCGTTACGGTGCCGGCGGCACAAGTTGGCAACGGAACCGCACAGACAATGACGACTAATAGCACCGCCACGGCTAGCTTTCTGGACGGTTTTACCTTTTGCACAGTACCTGCCCAAGTCTATATCGGTGGTTACTTTCGTTTGCCCGGTACTACTGGAACAGCGACCTTGACCGTCAATACGCCCGCAACACTAACGACTGCCGGCTCAACGATTCCATTCAGCAAAATCAGTTGGGTCAGCTCTGGGATTGGTGACACAGGTGTTGAAGCGATACCCAACGGCACCTTTACCGGTGGAACCCAAACACTCACGACTTTCCCGGTGAACACCTGGCGCGAAAGCTGTCATGCATTTTCTTATCTCAATGATCAGGTGGTGGGCTCAGGTACTTATACCGGTCGTGCAACTTACACTCTGAGTGCACCATGATAAATCGTTACTTTTTTGTTTTTTTGATGCTGATATTGCTTAGCGTTTCGGTTCAGGCCGCTACTTATCCGGTGGATGATCGGGGCACCAATGTGCATCAACCGGTCGTCCGCACAAAATGGTTAAGCAATACGCCGAGTCGTGTGGCCAATTCAGCTATCACGGGTGTCGTGGTTGTGGATGTTCAACTCGACACGAAAGACTGGATGGGCAAGCCCGGAAAAATTTACATGGTGCTGGCACCGGCGTCTGCATCGGGTCCGATTCAAGCTAGCTGGACGACGCAAAGCGAAGTCCTGCTGCCGGGAAATCTGGAATCGGGCCAACGTGTGCTTGTTTATGATGGTGCGATTGAATCGGATCAACTGCGCGATACCCTGACCATGACTTTGCGTGCAGATGGCAATCGCGTTCTGCGTCCGGAAATCATTAACTTCACTTTCGAGATAGATATCCCATGAGCCTGCATCGCATCGTATTTCTCTTCTTGTCCTTATTGGTTTGCTCCGCAGCACACGCGCAGGGTTTTTCGGTCCTAGTATCGCCACCGCGTATCGAAGCAAGTGCAAAAGTCGGCACTGTTTATCGCAATGTCATTGAAATCACCAATGTTTCCGATGCCAGTTCCCATTACCGCATCTACACGTCCGATTGGACGCTAGATGCAAATGCTGCGGCAGTCTTCGACAATAAGCTGGCAGCCGATAGTTGTCGCCCGTGGGTCGGCATCGAAGCCAAGGAAATTACGCTAGGGCCACGTGGCAAGCGCCGTTATCGTTTTGAAGTGGCCATCCCGAAAGATGCCGTGCCGCGCGAGTGCCGTTTTGCCGTGATGATTGAAGGTGACCCGGAAACCGTAAAGGGAAAATTGGCAGTACCGGTGTCGGGCCGTATTGGCGTTATTGTTTATCTGGCGGTTGGCGATATTACCCCGAGCCTGAAAATACTGACGACCAGCGTAAAAAATGTGAATGGCAAACAATTGCCCGCGATCAAGGTAAGCAATACCGGCAATGCCCATGCTCGTCTGGAAGGTTATGCCGAACTTGTTGATGCGAAGGGTGTTCATTGGACGGTGGTGCCTGAAAACTTTCCAGTACTGGCCGGTGAAACGCGATTAATCGCCCTGGTTCCGCAAGTAGAAGAAAATAAGCCGCTTCCCGAGTTGGCCTATCCGGTAAAAATCAGCGGCAAACTAGATGCCGGCAAAGAACGCATCCCTGTGGACTTTGTTATCGGCCCATGAGAAAAATCGCAAGTTCGCTGATATGTCTTTGGCTATCTGCTCCGGTTTTCGGACAAGACATTTCTGACATTGGAAATTCAGACGCAGATTATGTCGATCGGGTAATTGCATCCGATCAACTTACTGTGCTGGAAGATGAAAACGAATTCGAGGCCTATGACGATTCGGGACTGCCACGCGGTTGGCAGGTGGAATTGGGTGCAGGCATAACCTCAAATAATGAGAGTACACAGCATGAAGCCGGGCTTTCCGTTTCGGGCTATTTTGAAACGGTCGATTATGGCTCCTGGTCTTTTGATGTCGATGCCAACCGGAATAACGTTGGCCAAAATGTCATCGGCCGACTGACTGTTTTTCAACGCGGCCTGATTCTGGGGCAGGGTTGGAGCATGGATAACAGCCTGGGAACGCTCGGTACACCGATGCCTTCCATGTTGCGGCAACAATATCGTTTTGTATTGCCGACGCCTGCTTTGCTGGGTGTCAGTAGCGTTGTCAATAATGCCGATGGTCGAGTACTGACTACCGCCATTGGTATGGCGGGTAGCAGGACGGCGGGACGTTTCAGCAATTTCGATACCAGTGGCGGAAATATCTTCGAAATCGGTGGACAGACGCGTAATGGTCCCATGCAGGCGGCCGCTACGATTATTTCCTCTGAAGACGACAACGGCCAATCACAGACTTCGGCATTGGCAGCGATCGGGTGGACTTTAGGTAGCAGTGCCTTTCAAGCTAATGTGCTGGTTGACGACAACGGCAACGGTCTCTGGCTTGACGGCATCAGCAAGCCGGAACGAATTGAACACCGCTACGGCATATTTCGCTTTGATCCATTGCTGCAATGGGCAGGATTAAACACGCAGTCGGATGTCCAGGGTGTTTATTATCGGGCTGCGTCGCGGCAGGCGCGTTGGATTTGGTCTGGCGGATTTGATCACGTGCAATCGGTATCGGGCGCATTGCCAGATACCGAATACTTCACTGCCGAAGGCCGCTATCAGCTAACGAGTCGTTGGGGTATAGGTGGTGCAGCGAGTGCCCGCTTGGTGGATGACGGAACCAGCACGAGTGTGCAGGCCTTGATCGACAAAAAAACGGCAACCGGGTCTGCGCGCATTCAAATTGAACAAGCACGCACGAAAGAACTAAGGTCCGAACAAATTACCTGGGATCAATCGTTCGCGAATTTCGACAGTCTTCAATGGTCTGCCAAGTTCGGTGTATTGCAACAACATGATCGATATGATCGTAGTGGGCGTGAATGGTCGGCGACTGTTTATGGGTCCCGCGATTTGGGCTCGCATCTTAGATGGGATGGCATGCTGAAATATTCGAATGGTTCCGGTCCGCTCGCACAGTCCGGAATTGAGGCGAATCTGGGTTTGAATTTGACCATCAATCAGTCGTGGTCACTAGCAGCCACCTATTTCCAGAATCAAGGCCGCCGGGACCCGGTATTCAATCTAGATCCGCTATTGGTGTTGGATGAAATTGATGAAAATGATCGGGCGTTTTTTTTCACTTTGCGTTATGAACATCGTGCAGGCCAGGCAGTCGGAGTGATTGGCGGGTCGGCGGGCAATGGTGCGGGAAGCATTGTGGGTGAAATCTATCTTGATGCCAATGCTGACGGTCTTCGAAATGCAGATGAAATCCCCGTTTCCGATGTCACGGTATTGCTCGATGGCCGCTATCCAGCACGTACAGATTCGAATGGACGTTTCAGTTTTGATCGTGTCGCTGCCGGCACGCATACGCTTGCCACTGTTAGTGATAATTTGCCTTTGCCATGGCAGCTGCCAAATGAAGTAAAAGCTATTGAGGTGAAGGTTCGCAATACCGTGCGCATTAGTCTGGGTGCATTGCAACCAACAAAGTAAAGCGGCCTGAAGTCGGCTTGCTGAAATGCTAAACTCGACGCAACGACTCTGCTAAAGGCACCGATGATCATGTCAGCCAATCCATTAGCTACTTACCCGACACCTTACGAACAAGGCAATAAAAACCAGACGACGACATGGCAGCAATGCATATCGTTTTATGAAAAGCTCGCGGCCGATTTTCCATCGGTATTGAGTTTCAAAAAAATCGGTATTTCGGATGCCGGCATTCCGATGCATGCAGGTGTCATTACCGCGGACGGTGTATTCGACCGTGAAAAAATCAAGCGTGAAGGCCGCCCGGTGTTTTTCAACAATAACGGCATTCATCCCGGCGAACCGGAAGGTATTGATAGTTGCATGGCGCTGGTGCGGGATTTTTGTATGCAGCCAGGCCGCATTGCTGCGCTAGGCCGCACGGTGTTTTTATTTATTCCGATTTACAACGTGGATGGCTGCTGGAATCGCCAAAACACGTCGCGGGTAAATCAGGACGGCCCGGAAATGTTCGGTTTTCGTGCCAACGGCCGCAATCTGGATTTGAATCGCGATTTCATCAAATGCGATAGTTTGTCGGCGCAGGTGTTCAATCAGTTTTTCAGCAGCTGGGATCCGGATGTCATGGTCGATACCCATACTTCCAATGGTGCCGATTATTTCTACACAATGACGCTTATTCAAACGCAGGCAGACAAACTCGGTAACGAGCTTGGCGGTTTTCTGCGGCACGTCATGCTGCCAAAAATTTATCAGGATATGGAAGCACGTGGTTGGCCTACCTGTCCGTATGTAAATCCGGTAAAGGAAACACCGGATGACGGTATCGAGGACTTTCTCGAAGTGCCGCGCTTTTCAACGGGTTATGCCAGCCTGCATCACACTATCGGTTTCATGCCCGAAACCCATATGCTGAAGCCGTTTGCGGATCGTTATGCTTCGATGCGTGCCTTGGTGGAAACGGTACTGGATTTCACGATAGCCAATGCCAAAGAAATCCGGGCATTACGTGCGGCAGAAAAGAAAGCGGCTTCGGAAAAAACCGAATGGCCGGTGCAATGGAAAGCCGATCATGGCAAGCCATCCTCATTTCTCTTCAAGGGTTTCAAGGCGATTTATTCGCCAAGCAAAATCGGCAATTACACACGGCTTTCCTACGATCGTACTCAGCCTTGGGAAAAAGAGATTGCCTATTACGATCATTTCGTCGAAGACGTAGTAATTAAAGCACCGAAGGCTTATTTGATTCCGCAAGCCTGGCGCGAAGTGATCGAGCGTCTGCAATGGAACGGTGTCGAAATGCAGCGGCTAACGGAAGATAGGGAATTCAAGGTGCAAACCTATCGCATCAAGAATGTTAGCCCGCGTGCCACGGCTTACGAAGGTCATATGTTTCATGACGATATGGAATTAAGTACTCAAGTGGAAACCATTCACGGGCGTTCCGGGGATTACTTGCTGCCACTGAATCAGGCCAATGCACGTTATGCCGTTGAAACTCTCGAACCACAGGCGCATGACAGTTTTTTTCGCTGGGGTTTTTTCAATAGCGTGCTGGAAAAAAAAGAGGCCTATTCCGATTATGTTTTCGAAGACAGTGCCTTTGAAATGTTGCAGGAAGAACCGGAATTGAAAGAAAATTTTGAGCAGTGGAAAGAAAAAAATCCCGAGTTGTTATCGGATCAAACCGCCGTGCTCGATTTTATTTTCGCCAACGGTAAACGCTTCAATGAACCCGAGTGGCGACGTTACCCGGTTTTTTCGCTGTTATCGTTGTGACTCAGGCCTTGGCGACTAGAGCGTGTTCTTTTAGCTGATTCAGGCTGACAACACCGAGCGCATTCAAATGCGTGGCTTCAAGATCCACTTTCGGTGCCTTGCCTGCAGCATAAGCTTCGAGCCAACGCATGGCGCATAAGCACCAGCGATCCCCGGGTTTCAATCCGGGGAAATCATATTCGGGCATCGGCGTGGAAAGATCATTGCCTTCAGCCTTGCTATAAGCTAGAAATTCTGCGGTCATCACGGCGCATACGACATGCAAGCCGCGATCTTCAGGGTCGGTACGACAGCAGCCGTCACGAAAATAGCCGGTCATCGGTTTTGTACTGCAACTGGCGAGCGGCTTACCGAATATATTGAGTGCGTTGGCTGGCATCGTGTTCGAGATTTCCTGTGCTGATGTCGTAAAGAACAAGTATGACTTATTCCGATTCAACTTCTGCTAAATCCAGCACCCATTTCGGCACCACTGGCTCACCTTCGTAAAACTCTTTCGGTTTTTTCTCGGCCAATGCCCAGCGATGTAGCCAGCTCGGCCCGAAACGACCTGTAAAAGTATCGGCGCGCAAATACGCCGGATCGCGCATGCTTTCTTCCAGCGAAACAAAACGATAACCGCGAGCACGAATAGCCGCGGTCAAATCACCATACGTATCGGCATTCAATTCATTGGCATGCATCAATAATATCTGCGGCAGGTTGTAGCCCAATAGCTTGATGGAAGCATTTTCGAAAAAATCTACTTTTGCAACCATGTAGGGCACGTAATCCTTGCGAAGGCGGGCGAGGGTAGCTTTATCACCGCCTTTGGCCAACACTTTTCGGTAAGCAAAAGCATATACCCATTCGCCATTATCGATAGTGACTGGTGCAATTCGATAGCCGTGATCGCTTAGAAATACTTGCAGTGCCGCTTTGTCTTCCAAGGTGCGGCCAGCCCGCAAATACGGGTGTCGAAACCACTGCGGTTTCAGGCCGCGTTTCGCCAGCATCGGTCGTAATAGTTGTTCGCCCTTCAGAATGTTTTCTTCGTAGGCCGGCAAACCGACATCGTGCAGACTGACATGGCCGTAGGTATGGTTTCCTAATTCAAACCCGGCGTTTAACCAGTCATTGAGCATGGCAACGCGATTGTTTTTCAGTACATCGTTGGAATAGAGTTTG
>JBDTTC010000377.1:0-2547 GCA_039930825.1 Arenimonas sp. | reverse complement strand
CAAAACGTGCGCGATCTTCATCAGTCCACCAATTCTGCTGAATGCCTTGCCAATCGGATTTACTGCCCTGATCGTCGAAGCCATGGCCCATTTCGTGACCGATCACTGCACCAATTGCACCGTAATTTACCGCTGCATCGGCATGGGCATCGAAGAAGGGTGGTTGCAAAATCGCCGCAGGAAATACGATTTCATTGAACGTGCCGTTGTAATAGGCATTGACTGTTTGCGGTGTCATTGACCATTCTTCACGATCAGTCTTTTTACCAATGCGCGAGTTTTGGTCATTGACGTAGAAATTGCGCATCGTCAACACGTTCGCCATGAGGTTGTCGGGCACGATGCTGGCGGCACTGTAATCCTTCCACTTGCTTGGGTAGCCGATTTTCGGACGGAATGAATCTAGCTTCTTGTAAGCCTGGGCTTTGGTTGTCTCGCCCATCCATTCAATTTTGCTGAGGTTCTGGCGCAAAGCCACACGAAGATTCGCGACCAAGGCATCCATTGAGGCCTTGGATTCCGGCGTGAAGAATTTCGATACATATACCTGGCCAACCGCATCACCCAATCCACGGCTGCCGCCGACTAAATCTAGTGCAAGTTTCCAATCATCTCGTTGAACTTTTTGGCCGAATAACACCCTGCCGTTAAAAGCGAACGCAGCATCATCGATTTCCTTGCTGAGATAATCCGAGTTGCCGTTAACAGCGTTGTATGCCATGTAGTCACGCCAAACCGATAAAGGGGTTTTGTTGACAATGGCGATAATGGGCGACACCGAACTCGGCGTGCTGACATTTACTTCATCGGGAATCGGCAAACCTTGCGCCTCGAATTGTGCAGACCAGTCGTAACCTGGATACAGCTTGGACAAATCGGCAAACTTGGTCAGGTTGTAGGTCTTGTCACGGTTACGCTTTTCTGCACGGTCCCAGGTTTCTTTCGCCAATGCCGCTTCAAGATCGAAAATCGCCTGCGCGTGAGTCTTGTCATTGGCGACGCCTGCAAAGCCAAGCATTTTCTGGATATGTTCGATGTATGCAGCACGGATTGTGACGAAACGAGGATCTGGATTCACGTAGTAATCCTTGTCCGGCAAACCGTAACCACCAACACCTATACCGACTAGATATCGGTCAGGATTTTTGCGATCCAGACTGACACCAGCACCGATCGGTGCATTGGTACCATCAATGTCGGATTCGGCGAATGCTTTGACAAGAGCGGGCATGGAATTAATTGCAGCAATCTTCTCCAGCACCGGTTTCAGCGGCGTTATGCCGGCGGCATTACGTGAATCGCGATCCATGAAGCTGTTGTAGTAGTCACGTACTTTTTGTTCATTGCTGCCAGCGACAAGGTCCGTGCGTTTGATCAATGCATCTAAGATCTGCCGGGTTTGTGCTTCGGAATCTTCGCGCAAACTGGTGAAGGAACCAAAACTGGCCTGGTAATCCTTGAGTTGATAAGTATCTAGCCAATGGCCGCTGGCAAAACGATTGAAATCGTCACCGGGCTTGACCGACATATCGCGCGAGTCCAAATCAACACCGAATGCACCGATTTTCGCGGCAGGAGCAACTGCATCGGCGGCAAAGCCGATTGATGCGCAAAGTGCGAGGGCGACGCTAAAACTTAGAAGGGTTTTCTTCATGACAGGTTCCGGACGAGTGAATCCTGAAGCATACGCCAATGAGTTTTTCGGACACCCCCCAAAAGTCATTGTTGGACGGTCCAACAAATGTGACGCCGATCAAATTCTTAGCCCAGATGAAGCTCGACGCAATCCGGGCAACTGCCAGACACTGGCATGACCGATCTGTGGAAAAGCTTCCGATGCCCGACATTATTTTCTTCGAGGCAGACTCCCCAGATTACACTGAGCTTCATTCGGGCTACTGACGCAAGGCGCTGATTTTTTTTATTTTTAGAAGTTAACATGCACACTGCTTTGATACGGAATATTCCGCGATGCATTTTCAAAAAAAAAGGTACTACATAATTCTTGCCTT
Source organism: Arenimonas sp. (assembly GCA_039930825.1). Taxonomy (GTDB): domain Bacteria; phylum Pseudomonadota; class Gammaproteobacteria; order Xanthomonadales; family Xanthomonadaceae; genus Arenimonas. The sequence continues at coordinate 535 of JBDTTC010000377.1, read as the reverse complement.
CATCTTGTTGGGCATGCTCGCTGGATGCGGCAGGCCTGCAGGCTATCCTGAAGCCTGGGCCAGGCCCGACAAAGGCTGGTTCAACCGACTCGATGGATGCCCTGATATTCGCGGTGAATACGACGGAGCCAACGAGAACCTGGTAGCTTCACTGATCGGCATGGATTCCATTCGTATGCGCGAGCGCTTCGTCGATCAGCGTGTCGAGGTAAGGCAGCCTGAGGATGGCTCATGGATCGAGTTCGAATTTTCGATCAATGAAACCGGCGTCAAGCAACTTCAAACCGGAGGCGTAGGCCGAGTGATCGATAGTGCTTATCGCAAGATACGTTACCTTCGTAATCACGATTATTACTGCAGCAACGGCTTGCTGAATCGAGACGGCGTGGAAAAACCGCATACATACATCGGCAAAGACCGGGAAAACAATCTGATTGTCGGTTCGGAAATGACGGTGAAAAACGGAATCGCGACCCTGACGTTGCCGCCGCTCTCCATGCTGGATGATACATCACCCAGTGCCAAGCATTCAGCT
>JBDTTC010000376.1:0-18242 GCA_039930825.1 Arenimonas sp. | reverse complement strand
CCTGCTTGCTGCGCCCGCTTTTGCGATGATACAAAAGTGGGCGCAGCAAGCAGGCGCCCCTACGGGTTAATCCGCCCCAACTTCATCTGACACGGGACCCATTTCTTCCAGTCCCAGCCAATTACGTTGTGGTAAACCCAAGGCAGCGTCAAAGAACGTTGGCATCAAGCCGGAAGGCATCGCCGACTCGGAATTCCACAATACAACGATTCCGATATCCTGATCCGGTAAAAACGCGATCAAGCCGCGAAAGCCACGCACGGCACCGCCATGGAAAATCATGGTGCGGCCGCTGTAGTTCATCACTCGCCAGCCCAAGCCATAATAAGCATTGTTCAGGCGTTCACTGCGCCAGCCGGAAGAACGGATTTCGCCAGGCGTTGCAACCTGTGGCGTGTGAATTTCATTAAGCACTTCCTTTGAAAGCACATCCGGGCGATGGCCAAGCTGCGCCCGCAGCCATTGCGCCATGTCTTGAATGCTGGCATTCACGCCGGCCGCAGGTGCAACACGATAAAAATTTTCATTCGGTGCAACGGCGACCCAGCCGCCCTTGCCCCGGATATGCGGTTTTGCCCAAGACGTGCTCGACATCAAACCATCAAGACCATAACTTGCGTTACCCATGCCGAGCGGAACGAAAATTCTTTTTTCGACTTGATGCGGATAAAAATCACCGGTCGCGGCAAAGGTCAAATCGCCAATCAGGCTATAGGCAATATTCTGGTAGCCATAACAATCGCCCGGCGAGCAGGTCATCGGAGCATCCGACAATCGTTCAGCGATTAATGCATAAGGCTGGTCGCCGGCGAGAGCGCTATCAAAAGTGTGATCCTTCAAGCCGACGCGGTGGCTTAATACATCGCGCACTGTGACGGTGGAGCCACTAGCGAAATCATTCAATTTGAAAGCCGGGAGTTGGTTGATAATCGGAGAATCCCAACTCATCGCACCTTCTTCCACCAGCTGTCCGCTCAAAGTGCTGGCAAATGCTTTCGATAAGGATGCCAGCCGAAAAACCGTGTAGGGCATCACCGGCGTGCCTTGCTGGCTATCGGTAACGCCAAAACCTTTCACCGAAATTACCTGGCCGTCTTGCACAATCGCCATGGCAAGACCGGGCAGGTTTTTTTCACTAACCAGTCTTTGTGCCAAGCTTTCCATTTTTCGTGCATTGAGGGTTTGATCCGGCAGTGCACCGGGTTTTTTCGTAAGTACTTTTGAAACGCTTGCTGTTGGAGTATCAGCCAGGCGTGGTTGTCCGGGCGCAAGCAAGGCCAGGCCGAACATTGAAGCGAGCAGGCTGATTTTCATGGCTTTCATGGGTCGCAGAAGATGCGTATGCTGGGGCGATAGGTTATTTTACCCCTCGCGGCGGTATTTCACCTGAACATTTCAGATAAACATTTCACAGAACCGGGAGAGTTTTATGGGCATATCCGTCTTAGTGTTACTGGCTGGCATTGTATTCATCGGCTTTTTGATCGTCGGTATTTACAACGGCCTCGTTACGTCCCGCAACGCATATAAAAATGCATTTGCGCAAATCGATGTGCAATTGAACCGTCGCTACGACTTGATTCCCAACCTGGTCGAAACTGCCAAAGGCTACATGGCGCACGAACGTGAAACGCTTGAAGCAGTGATCCAAGCGCGCGCGGCGGCAGTTAGCGGATTGAAAGCGGCAAGTGCAAACCCCGGTGATCCCAATGCAATGGCACAACTCTCGAACGCCGATCAAGGTTTGACCGGTGCACTCAGTCGTTTGATGGTGGTCAGCGAGTCCTATCCGGATTTGAAAGCGAACCAGAACATGATGCAGCTGTCCGAAGAACTCACATCTACCGAGAACCGTGTCGCTTTCGCACGCCAGGCTTACAACGATTCAGTGATGGGCTACAACAACAAGCGCGAAGTATTCCCTTCGAATATTCTTGCAGGCATGTTCAATTTTGCCGCTGCGTCCTTGCTCGAAATCACCGAGCCTGCAAAGCGCGAAGCTCCGAAAGTCTCATTCTGATCCCGATGCAAACGCCAGTGACAGCTGGCGTTTTGCTTTGAACCCGATAGTGTCTGGTGCCGAGCCATGAATTTCTTTGAACGACAAGCCGCTGTCCGCCTAAAGTCCAAGCGTTTGGTGCTGTTGTTTGCGATGGCCGTCTTTGCGATTGTCGTAGCGATTGACCTAGTTTTATTGATTGCTTTGGGCGGGTTTACTGAAGGCGTGAATCCTGTTCCGATGCTATTTGCCAGCACACTCGTTGTGCTGGCAATTATCGGTTGCGCTACTTTATACCGCGTTGCTTCACTTCGTAGCGGCGGCGCAGCGGTTGCGCATCATCTTGGCGCGATGCCGGTCCCGGAAAACACCACCGATTACCATTTGCGTCGCCTGCGTAATGTTGTCGAGGAAATCGCAATCGCTTCCGGTGTGCCGGTGCCGCAGATTTTCGTACTGAACGACGAGGCCGGTATCAACGCATTTGCGGCTGGTTTTTCACCCAGCGATGCCGCCGTTGCGGTAACGCGGGGCGCGTTGAATAATCTGAATCGCGATGAATTGCAGGGCGTAATCGCGCATGAGTTCAGCCATATTCTGAATGGCGATATGCGTTTGAATATTAAATTGATGGGGCTGCTATTTGGCATCATGGTAATGGCTCTTATCGGCCAAAAAATTCTGGAGCACGGACGTTTCCGAAGTAAAGATGCGGCCCCGATCATCGGTATTGCGCTGGGCCTGATGGCGATTGGTTACATCGGTCTGTTTTTTGGCCGCATGATCAAGGCCGGCGTCAGTCGCCAGCGTGAATATCTAGCCGATGCCAGCGCGGTGCAGTTCACCCGGCAGACCAAGGGCATTTCTGGTGCGCTGAAAAAAATCGGCGGCCTGCATGATGGTTCGAAAATCAATAATGCCGATGTCGAAGAAGTTAGCCATATGCTGTTTGGTTCCGGTAGCGCGCTGTCCGGCATGATGGCAACACATCCGCCTTTGACAGATCGCATCAAGGCACTGGACCCGAGTTTTAGGCCTTCCGAATTAAGCGAACTGGCAGCGCGCTGGAGTATGAAGCCACCGGTTGGTCTGGAAGAAGATCGTCTGTTGGGATTTGCCGAAGCCAGTGCAAATATTCCGGCGGCGGAAAGTAATATGCGAGTGACGCCGCCTTCGATCATTCAGCAAGTCGGTTCACCGAAGTCGGACGATTATCAGCGCGCACATGATATTGCCGGCAGTATTCCGGAAATTTTGCAGCAGGCTGCACGCAGTCACCATGGCGTCATCCCGCTCATGTGCGCGCTGCTGTACTCGTCGGACGAAAAAGTGCAAGCCAAGCAAGCCTTCGAATTGCGTGCCCGCCACGGCGATTCCTTGCCTTCTGTCGTCAAGGATTTTTTTGCACAGGTGAGTCAGCTCAATCCGATGCATCGCTTGCCGCTCGCGTCATTGTGTTTTCCGACCTTGCGCCAACGTCCTCGTCCGGAGCTGGTGCGTTTTATGGAATCGGTTTATGCGCTCGTGCATGCCGATGGTCAGGTGGATTTATACGAATACTGTCTCGGCCACTTGCTCGGCACCCAGGTGCGTGATTTGCTCGACCCGAGCAAAGCTTGGCGCGGCGGTAATAAACGCTTGAAAGATGTTGCCGTGCAGGCTAGTACGCTGATGTCGGTGCTTGCGCAAGCAGGTCACGATAATCCCGCCGATGCACAGCGCGCATTTATTGCCGGTATGTCGCGGGTACTGCCGCGCGAAAACATCAATTACCAGGTGAGCCGGTCGTTTGCCGATGCGCTCGACACGGTATGGCCTGCGCTGGATAGTTTGGAACCGATGAGTAAGGAATTGCTGATTGAAGGCCTTGTTGCTGCAATCAGCCAAGATAATCAGGTCAGCATTGCTGAAGCCGAATTACTGCGCACTGTGTGTGCATCCTTGCATTGCCCGCTGCCGCCAATGTTGGAAAAGGTGTAACCCCTTTCAATTTGTAGTCGGAAACTGTGGGAGCTGGTTCACCCGCGATTAAATGTTAGGGATTCTTGCAAACTGACAGTTTCAATCGCGGGTGAACCAGCTCACACAAAATATTGTCCGCCATTAACTCCGCGAAAACTCGTGTACCGCATCCACGAGTACTTTCACATGATCCGGATTCATATCCGGTGACATGCCATGCCCCAAATTGAAAATATGGCCGGGCCCTTTGCCGTAACTTTCCAGAGTACGTTTCACTTCGCGGCGAATGCCTTCCGGATCGGCATATAAAGTGACCGGGTCCAGATTGCCTTGCAGTGCCACTTTGCCTTGCGTGCGACGGCGAGCTTCTTCGAGCGAGATCAACCAATCAACACCTAGTCCTTCGGCACCGGTAACGGCGAGTTCCTCGAGATAAGGCGCGTTGCCTTTTCCGAACAGAATTAGCGGCGTTTTATCAGCGCCTTCGCCGCGCGGCAATTCAGCCGCGATGCGTTGCAGATAACGCAAGGAAAACTCGCGATACATATGCGGCGACAGTACGCCGCCCCAGGTATCGAAAATCTGCAGTGCTTGCGCACCGGCGACACGTTGCGCGCTCAAATAAGCGATGACGGCATCGGTGACCACTTCCAGCAAGCGATGCAAAGCTGGCGCATCGTTCAATGCCATTGCTTTGATCTTCGAGAAATTAGCGCTGCCGCCGCCTTCAATCATGTAGCAGGCCAGTGTCCACGGGCTTCCGGAAAAGCCGATCAGAGGTACGCTGTCGTTCAATTCTTTCCGGATTAAGCTCACCGCATCCATCACGTAGCGAAGTTCTTTGCCCATATCGGGCACGAAAAGTTTTTCGATATCGGCATGGGTTTTGACTGGACGAGCGAAACGTGGTCCTTCGCCTTCGGCAAATGTCAGCCCCAAACCCATCGCGTCGGGAATGGTGAGAATGTCGGAAAATAAAATGGCTGCATCCAGATCGTAACGGCGCAAGGGCTGAAGCGTAACCTCGCAAGCCAGTTCCGGATTAGTTGCCAGCCCCATGAAACTGCCGGCAACGGCACGCGTTGCACGGTATTCCGGCAGATAGCGGCCGGCTTGTCGCATTAGCCACACGGGTGTGGCATCTACGGGTTCGCGCCGGAGCGCGCGCAGGAATCGATCGTTTTTCAAAGTCATTTTATTCTCTTGTGTTTCCGAATCAAGGCGCATCGGCGCCTTGCACGAACATGATCTGGAAGCCGCGTTTCACTTGCGTATCGCGTGCTTTTTCAAACGCTGTAATTGCCAACTCGTGCTGCAGAAATTGTTCACGCTTTAGTTGGCTGCGGCCACCGGTGTGTCCGCTTTCTTTCACTAAGCACCAGCCGCCCAGTAAATCCTGTTCCAGAATCAACTGGACGAACTTTGGGGACTCACCGGCATTAGGCTTTTGTTGAAGGAATAATCGCATGGCGCATTTTAACCGCTAAGCACTCTTAAAATCGCGGATTCCTGTACGTCGGCAACAACATCGGCACGGCCCAGGCCACGCCAGAGAATCAACCTTAGCGATCCGGAAAGCGCTTTCTTGTCCAGTTTCATCCGCATCAGCAAGGCTTCGCTATCCAAATCGGATGGGATGGAAGTTGGCAAGCCTGCGCGTTTTAGCAGGTTGGCAAGGCGTTCAGCGTCGGCGGCAGGCGCACGCTTCAATTGTGTCGAGAGCCTAGCTGCAAGGCACATGCCGATCGCTACGGCCTCACCATGCAGATGGCCACCATAGCCTTGTTCGGTTTCAATGGCATGGCCGAAAGTGTGGCCCAGGTTGAGCAGCATACGTTCGCCTTGCTCGGTTTCATCGCGCGACACCACGCCGGCTTTTTGACGGCAACTGCGTGAGATGGCTTCGGTCAAAGCAGTTTCATCCAGCGTCAATAACTCTTCGATATGTTTTTCCAGCCATGAGAAAAACCCGACATCGAACGCCGCACCGTATTTAATGACTTCGGCCAGGCCGGCCTTTAATTCGCGTTCGGGCAGTGTTTTCAAGGTTCTCAAATCGGCCAGCACGGCAACGGGTTGATGAAAGGCGCCGACCAGGTTTTTCCCGCTTTCCAGATCCACTGCGGTTTTACCGCCGACCGAAGAATCGACCATCGCCAGCAGGGTAGTGGGAATTTGTACGAAACGTACGCCGCGCATCCAGCAAGCAGCAGCAAAGCCGGTCAGATCACCGACAACGCCGCCACCGAGTGCAATGAGCGTGACATCTCGACTGGCTTTCATATCGGCCAGAACATGCATGACTTCAGTAAAACGCACAAGGTTTTTTTCCTGCTCACCCGGCGGAAAAATCAGTGTCTGGACAATTTTATTTTGTAATGCGTTTTGAATGATCGGCAAATAAAATGGCGCGATGTTTTCATCTGTCACTATCAATGCCTGTTTGCCCATTACCAGACTGGCAAGCGCAGCAGTATCTTCAAGCACATCATTGCCAATTCGTATGGGGTAGCTGCGTTTAGCGAGGCTTACTTGAATTTGTCTCATCAGGCTGCCTCGGCGCGTTGCCATTGGTGTTGCAATTTGAGTTGCAACCCGGCCACCGCATTGGTGACTGAATTGTCATTAGATTGAAAAACCAGATCGGCAATTTCCAGATACAAAGGATGCCGAACTTCAGCAAGCTTTAATAATTTTTCGCGTTTGTCGCCACCTGCCAACAAGGGTCGGCTGCGATCGCGCACCAATCGCTCGAGTTGTTGTTCCACGGTGACCTGCAAATAGACGACAAAGCCATGTTGCTGCAGTTGTTTGCGATTGTCTTCTGAAAGCACCGCACCGCCGCCAGTTGCTATCAATTGATTTTTGCCTTTGCACAGTTCATGGATCAATTGCGATTCACGTTGCCGAAACCCGGCTTCGCCTTCGCACTCGAAAATCAGCGGTACCGCAACACCGGTCACTTCTTCAAGACGATGATCGGCATCGATAAATTGCAGGCCCAGCAAAACCGAGAGGCGTTTGCCGATCGAGGTTTTACCTGCGCCCATGGGGCCAATCAGGATAATGTTAGACGCGGGGTTCATGGCCCCAATGCTAACATCGCTTGTAAACCCCAGACTATGCCGTGAGAGCGAAATGAGCAGCAGCACAATCATTGCCGGTGCCGGCGATATCGGCGGCCGAGTTGCCATTGCCTTGTGCAATGCAGGTGACGAGGTCATCAGCATCAGTCGAAGCGTAAAAGATTTGCCGGTCGGTATTCGTTCGGTAACGGCAGATTTGAATACCGGGGAAGGTTTAATAAAACTGCCACAACACGCCGATGCGCTGGTGTTTTGCGTTGCTCCTGATGAACGAACCGCCGATGCCTATCAACGTTTGTATGTGGATGGATTACAACGCGTGTTAACGCAATGCCAGTTCAAACGCGTGCTGTTTGTCAGCTCAACGGCGGTGTATGCGCAGGATGCCGGGGAATGGATTGATGAACAAAGTCCGGCTTTGGCAGATACGTTTAACGGCAGCCTACTGCGCGAAGCGGAAATGCTGTGTGGCCAGCACGAGCTAGGAATCGCGCTAAGGTTAACTGGCATATACGGCCCCGGTAGAAACTGGATGCTGCGTCGCGCGCAGGCGGGCGAGGTTGGACGCACCCACTGGACCAACCGCATCCATGTGGAAGATGCAGTCACCGCAATTGTTCAGGCACATGCTTCGCCATCGCCGGGCAAGATTTATTGTGTCAATGATGATTGCCCGGCACAGGAGTCGGAAGTGCTGGCCTGGTTGCGTAAGCCAGAGACAAGCACGGCGACCGAAATATCGAATAGCGAAACGAGTGGCCGCCGTGTTCGTAATGACTTACTGAGGTCCACCGGCTGGCAGCCGAAATACGTAAGCTATCGCGAAGGCTATCGACAACTTCTTAACGCTCCCGGCGTATAGTCATGAAGCCAGCTTTGGCTAAATGAGAGGATTGTTTTTATGAGCAACACTGTCGCGAAAGTAATCGAAATTTCGACCTCTTCCAGCAAGAGTATTGAAGACGCAGTTCAAGGCGGTCTCAAGAAAGTATCGAGAAGTGTAAAAAACATAAAAGGCGCCTGGCTTAACGATATCAAGGTCGTTACCGATGGCGACGGCACCATTACGGAATGGCGCGTGGACATGAAAGTCACGTTTATCGTCGGCAAGGAATAGTCATTCACATCATATGAATTGTGTTGGGGCGATTCATGAATCGCCCCAACACGATCTATCTGTTTCGGCAGTTCGGAAAAACAAGCGCGTGCTGTAAAATATCCGCTACGAATTTCGGGGCAAAATTATTTTGCTTCGAGTGGCGAACTCTTGGCATCGTGTTCAATAGTCAGGGCAGGGAAGAATCATGCAGGATTTGTATCAGGAAGCGCTCGACACCTTCGGTCATTTGCTCGAACGTGCCAAACAAAGTGGAGATCGCGAATCCACTGCGATGACACTGGCAACATTGGGCAAAAACGGGCGGCCATCGGCACGTACGGTTTTGCTGAAAGCATTCGATGCCCGCGGTTTTGTTTTCTATACCAATTTCGAAAGTCACAAGGGTCGCCAACTGGCCAGTAATCCACAGGCGGCCCTGTTGTTCCATTGGAAAGCGTTGGATAACCAGATCCAGGCGCGTATTGAAGGCACGGTCGAGCCGGTAACTGCCGAGGAAGCCGACCGCTATTTTGCATCGCGTCCGCGAGAAAGCCAGATTGGTGCCTGGGCATCGAAGCAATCGGCGATATTGGATTCACGCGAAACGTTCGACCAGCAGATTGCTTTCTACGACAAGAAATTTGAAGGCATTGATGTGCCCCGTCCTCCGCACTGGTCGGGTTTTCGCGTGGTGCCTGAAATGCTTGAGTTCTGGTATGGCGCTGAATTCCGCCTGCATGAACGGCAATGCTATGAACGCGTGAATGGCGAATGGACGAAGCGGATGTTGTTTCCGTGAGTCCGGGCTTCAGCTCGTGAAAGCCATCGGTCCGCAGCGTATCGTTTGCCTCACTGAAGAGCCTACCGAAGTGCTATATGCGCTCGGCGAGGATCATCGCATCGTCGGCATTTCCGGCTTTACCGTACGTCCGGCAAAAGCCAGAAAGGAAAAACCGAAAGTCAGTGCTTTCACGTCGGCAAAAATTGACGAAATATTGAAATTGAAGCCGGACTTCGTGATCGGGTTTTCCGATATTCAATCCGAAATTGCGGCCGCACTGATCAAGCAGGGCGTTGAAGTATGGATCAGTAATCATCGAAGCGTTCCGGGTATTCTGGATTATGTCAGGCGACTGGGTGCTTTGGTGGGTAGCGCCGACAAGGCGAACATTTATGCTGATGCACTGGAAAAAAATCTGGATAAAATAAAACAGCAGGCCAGCTTGTTGCAGCGCCGCCCGAAAGTGTATTTCGAAGAATGGGACGAACCGCTTATTACGGGGATTCAATGGGTCGCCGAATTGATTCGTATTGCCGGCGGTGATGATATTTTTCCGGAGCGTGCCGAAAAAAGTCTGGCGAAAGACCGCATCATGGCCAATGGCAATGAAGTGATTGCCCGCAACCCCGATATAATTTTCGGTTCCTGGTGCGGCAAGAAATTCCGTCCGGAAAAAGTCGCGCTGCGGGAGGGTTGGGCGAATATCAACGCGGTAAAAAACAAGCAGCTATTCGAAATCAAGTCGCCCATTATTCTGCAGCCGGGTCCGGCTGCCTTAACCGATGGCGTTCAGGAAATAGCCGCGTTTATCCAACGCTGGGCCGCAATGCGTTAAATAACTCGTGGCTGCGACGGTTTTGTGTTCGACTGCATCCATCATTAGATAAGTCGGTTATTCAGAGAATCACCATGCCAACGAATCATGCGCGCCTGTTTCACGGAGTTATATTTTTTTTCATCGGACTGATTTTTTCGCAGGGTGTAGTTGCCTTGGAAGCTCGGGAGTACCTCGGGGACTGGCAGGGTGAATTGAAATATCGCGATGATGTCTGGCCAGTTCATCTGGTCACGCAATCGCGCGATTCAATTATCAATGCTCGTCTAAGCTTGCCGGAATTGTGGATGGCCGATGAGCCGATAGCGACGGAATTGAAGGGCGAGCAACTGATTATCGAATTGCCCTTCGGCTTTGGAAAGCTGCCATTGCAATTTTGCGATCATGATTTATGCGGTGAAATCGAGTTGCTTGCCGGTAAAAAAATGCAATTGCATTTATCGCGCGGGGACCAAGCGCAGCATCATGAAAAAGCGGCGTCATTCAAATCTGCAGATGCCATCATTCAGGGAACCCTCTTGTTGCCGGAAGGTGCTGGCCCGCATCCCGTTGTCGTGCTAGTCCATGGTTCGGCTGGCAACACCAGAAAGCAGTGGTCTTATCGTGGCCCGGCGGAGCAATTTCTTCGCAATGGCGTCGCCGTGCTGATGTATGACAAGCGTGGATTTGGCGCTTCGGATGGACCATGGAAGCATGCGTCTTACCCTGATCTGAAAGAGCTCGGTCAGGATCTTGCCTCGGCTATTGAATGGGTCTCGAAACAGAAAGAAATCGATGCAAAACGCATCGGGGTTTTCGGTGGTAGCCAGGCAACATGGACGACGGCATTGGCGTCGCAGCGCACCCAAAAAATTGCTTTCGCCATCCTTACCGGCGCGCCGGCGGTAACGCCGCAGGAGCAGGAGCATCAACGCGTGCACACGATGTTTGAGCATCCGTCCTGGTCCGAACAGAATCGAAATTCCGCTTACTCCCATCTGGATTTATATTTTTCCGCCGTGCACGACCCCAAAAAAGAAAGCGAAGTTTTTGCCTCCTCTTTAAAGGCGGAAAACACCGACTGGGGCTGTGATGTGCCAACGGCCAAAACATCGGATGATTTTTATTGGTGGCGGCGTAACGCAGACTACAATCCGAAAGCGGCCATCATGGGCTGGCATTTTCCGGTTTTGTTGATGTACGGGACTAATGACCAAATAGTGCCATCAGCATTGAACCTGCCTTTGTGGAGCGAATATTTGAAAGGCAAAGCTTTCGATCAGCAGGTATTTGCAGGAGGCGATCACCGAATTGAATTGCGTGCTGGCCCCAATGCCGACGGACAATGGAAATTTCCGCGTATGGCTATCGGGATAGAAGATAAAATCCACCAGTTTCTCTGTGCCAATGTTCTGTCGAGCGAACAAGAGCCGTCAAGGTGCAAGCAATAATCTAGAGCTTGGCGCCTTACCCGCGTACGCGCTGCGTAAACCACCACATATGGCCTTCAGGATCGAGCGCACCATAGCTGCGGTCGGCCCAATATGCTTCGCCATAATCATGTAGCGCCGGTTCGTCAATGATCTTTGCACCTGCGGCGCGGGCATGTGCGCAATGGGCATCAACGTCATCGACAAACACCATCAGGCCCTGGGTGTTTGCGCCGCAAACCGATAGCGGACTTTTCATATCGACATTCCAGCGTGATGCTGCGCCGATTCGTTCTTCGCCGACCATAATCAGACCTTCGCCGTATTTAAGTTCGCTGTGTTCGATACGACCGTTTTCGCCTTCGACTTTGATCACGATTTCAAAATCGAATGCTTCGCAAAGCCATTCGATCATCTTGCTCGCTTCGCGGTAATAAATTCCCGATGAAATACGTGGCCAGCCTTTTGGGGTGTCTTTCATGTCGTGCTCCTGTGTGGGCATAATAGCCCGTTATTATTTTTCCGAAAGGCGCTTGATTAATACGGGGCTAGTGAGTTCTCTGAGCGCTTCTTTTCCGATCCAGGTTTGCGTAGCTTCAGAGGATAAGGCCAAGCGCTGAGCCACGGTGCTGGCGGCCTCATTCAATAGTAGATTGCGCTTACCAATAGCGCGCAATGCCGTATCCACCGATTTTTTTACGAAATGACGATCGTCCTCGGCGGCCCGTTCAATCAAAGCAAGGCTATTGATAAATTGCGCGTTGTCGGCTTTCTTGTCATGCACGGCCAAGCGCGACAATAAAATGAAAGCCGCGCGTTTTTGAAACGGCTCCGGGCTCTTGCCCCATTGGGCCAACTTCCACCATGCGTGCGGTGTTTTATCGAATAAATCAATGCAGACAGCATCCGCAATCGCCCAGTTGTCGAAATCTTTGCACCAGCTATCCATTTGCAGCGAGGACACTTCGTTGGGGTCATCGATGAGTGATGCCAGCAGGCGCGCTTCATGCCAGCCGGTCTCCCACAGGGCGAGCGCGAGTTTGTGATGGGTGCCAATTTTCTTAGCAAGAATTCTTATATTGGGCATCGACACACCAAATGCTTTTTCGACGTGAATATCGTGTTGTGGCCCCATTGCGTCACGTATCGCTGCGGTGCCTGTACGTTTAAGCCAATCGAGTGCTGCCTGCACATCATCGTCAAGCGACGCTTGCTTTTTTTTCATTGGTAAGCGGATCGGTTTCGTCATGGCGTAATGTCAATCCAGTAATGGACGATTGAGTTCGGTACGCCAATTGGCTGGATCGGGACTTGATTCCGGACCTGCAGCATAAACCTCCCAAAGATCGGGCGCGGGTCGGTGTCCGTTCTCTTCAATCCAACCCATGAATTTAGCCCAGGCTTCACCCATGCCTTCATAAGGCCCGTGGTAAATGGTGCGGGCGACATTGTTTCTTGCTGCCAATTCGCCAGCTTGTACGCGACCGATGGGCGTGAAGGGTGCCGACACCGGCACGCAAATTTCGAAATCGAATTGCTCTGCCGTCATTTTCAAATGATGCGTGAACCACGCCCCAGTCGGACCAATACCCTGCGTTTTGACCGCTGCCAACACTTCAGTGAGGCCCGGCCCCATGACATGACGAATATCATCACGTGGAATAGTCAAATGTATGAAAGCCACCAGCTGCGCTGCCGTATCGGTGATATGCGGAGTGTCGATCATAGGAGGCTTATCCGGTTAGGCGGTTTGGCATTGTGAAACGATCTCTGGAAAAGTGCGAGCATCACAGCCGGAAAAGTGAACCAAGTCTGACTGATTTCAATATTGATCGGGACCGCTTTGAACCCTTCGGCGAATACCTTGCCTCTTATAGGCAAGTACGAAATCAAGCCGTGTTCGATATCGGGTTCATCGCCCGAAATTCATCCGCAATATGCAATTATTTTCGAAATAATGGAGTTTTAACATGACACTGAATTATCAGTTTACTCAGCCCAGGTTACTGGCCACTATTGTTTTTGGCATCTTGCTTGTTGCCGGATGCGGCAATAGTAGCCAGGCAGCCATGAGCTTGCCCAGCGCGAAAGTTGATACGCCACTGGCCACTAAAAAAGGCGAGCAGATTGCCGTATTTTCAGGCGGCTGCTTTTGGGGTGTCGAAGCTGTTTTCGAACACGTGAAAGGCGTGAACGATGCTTGGTCGGGCTATGCCGGCGGTTCTTCCGTCACGGCAAAATATGACATTGTCAGCTCGGGTATGACCGGTCATGCCGAATCGGTGAAAGTAAGTTTCGATCCCTCCAAAGTGACTTACGGCGAGTTGTTAAAAGTGTTTTTCTCGGTCGCGCACGATCCCACTCAACTGAACCGTCAAGGTCCGGATAGTGGAACCCAGTATCGGTCGGCCATTTTTTATACCAACGCGGAACAGCAGCGCATTGCCACTGCCTATATTGCGCAAATGAGTGCGGCTAAAACTTTTCCGGCTAAAATCGTGACCCAGGTAAACCCGCTCAAGGCCTTCTACATGGCCGAGGACTACCATCAGGATTTCGCGCGCCTGAATCCGTCGCATCCTTACATCGTTTATCACGATTTACCGAAAGTACAGAATCTCAAGAAGCAATTCCCGCAGTGGTATGTCGCCAAATACTAAAGGTGCTGCCTTGTCCGGGAAGCGATGCCTGGAAACATGACGAGTACGCTGGCAGCATGCATGCCGAGAATGGTCGAGTTCATCGAAAGCTCCTGACTGTTCAAGCAGAAGAGAACCCCGGCATTTCATGCACACGCCATTTTTTTCCTGTTGGAAAATATGATGGCGCGTTGTTCAAATCAACGAAGCAATGTCGACAGTCTTTGTCTTGGTCCCCGAAGCCGGTGTGGCAACCACCTCGATGGTTTTTGAGTTCGGCTTGACGACAATTTTCGAAAAGATGCGTTCCATCTTCCAGACATCGCCGGGGCCTAAATCGAACACCTTGTTTTTTCCGTTGTCGGTGTTTTTTACGCACAGCCTGAAAAGTGGTTGAAGAATGGCACGATCATCGCGACGGTTCAGGAAGTCGTATTCGATCCGGGCTTCAAGATTATTGTGCTCAACGCGGCCAAGTTCGAACACGGTAGACAGACCGGCGACATCGATGGCGTCTAAACATTTTTTGATCGTATCGGAATCCAGGCCTTCGTTGGCGGCCATTTTCAGCAATGCAATGCGACATGCCTCGAGTACGCCTTTGCGAAAGTCCGACATGTCTTTCAATTTAAACGCCGATTCTGGCAACAAGGCATAGGCATTTTCGGACCATTCTTCCAGTCCCCTGCGGCGGTAACGAACATCGACTTCTTCGGAACCCAGATTGATATAGATTTCCGCATAGCCGGGCGTACTGATTTTCCGACTCAATGCACAGGCAATCAGGTGCCCCACGAGCGAAATTTCTTTTTGGTGTTTGCTGCTCCAGCCAGAGGCATCTTTGGTGGCCACATAAAGTCGAAGCCATGCGAGGCTCGTGGTGCGGGGATCTTTTTTCACGAGTGCGCGGTACGCTTCAAATCCGAACATGACTTCACCCATCCGGCGCACATGTTCGGTATCCATGTTTTTTAAAAACGTTTTCAACTCGGCATCCGAGGGAACTTCGGCAATGGTCTTCTCGACTTCGCGCAGGAAAGCGGGCTTGTCGAAAGATACGTTTTCTTCGATGAAGGCGTTTAGTCGCCTCGCGATGTCTTTGCAGCTCTCCAAAAGCCTGATGATCGAATCGCGCAGGCTGATTCCATCCGGCAAAGTGACATCGCTCTCCACCACGATATGTCTTTTCCGTTCCTTCGCCCAACGCCAAGTCATCTTCGGTTCTTTCTTGCCGGGTTTGGCACGGGTGACGATATAAATCCAATGAAAAGCATCGCCAAAGGTTTTTCTGGAGATGTTGCGCCCAAGCAATATCGCGGCAATATCGCTTGGGAGATGCTCGATACTGTTAGCTTCGGTACCGAAATTGAAATCAACTCTCATTCGCTTATTTCTCTTTTAATAATCAACAGCTATTGGAAATCAATCCAGTATTTTCAAACCCATCTTTGCCAGCAGTGCGGTCATCTGTCCGGCTTGCTGGGCCTGTTCGCTCGAGGCATTACCCTGCTGCGCCCGTTTGGCAACGCCTTGCGCGATGGCAGCGAGCCGGAAAAAACTGAAAGCCAATACGAACGGCCAGTCTTCCGGAATTTCGCGCCCGCTTAGTTCGGCGTAACGCTGCAAAATTTTCTTTTCGTCCGGAATGCCGAGTTCTTTAAGATTCATGCCGCCAAGCCCGGGCAGTGCGGGATTTCGCGGCAAGCGCAAGGCCATGCAGAAATAACCGAGGTCGGCGAGTGGGTGGCCGAGTGTGGATAATTCCCAATCGACGATGGCGAGAATCTGCGCCTCATCTTTTGCAAACATCAAATTGTCGATACGAAAATCGCCGTGCACGAGCGCCACACTGCCATCATCATCCGGACAACGATCGGGTAATAGATCAATCAATTTATTCATGGCCGGAATATCGTCGGTTTCGGCGGCAAGGTATTGCTCGGTCCAGCGGGCGACCTGGCGCGAAAAATAATTACCGGATTTTCCGTAATCGGCAAGGCCGACGGCTTCGATATCGACCGAATGTAACGCCGCCATCGTTTGCAGAATAGTGTCGTAATATTCCGTCCGTTGTTTCGGATTAAAATCAGGAAATGATGGATCCCAGAAAACAGTGCCGTCAATAAACTCCATCACATAAAACATCGAGCCAATGACCAGTTCGTCTTTGCATAAGTGATACGGTTTGGCGACAGGAACTTTGCTGCCGTGCAATGCGGTCAATACCCGAAATTCCCGATCGACGGCATGTGCTGATGCCAGCAGTTTGCCTGGCGGTTTGCGACGTAGCACATAATTTCCGCTTTTCGCTTCCAGCAAATAAGTCGGATTGCTTTGGCCGCCATTGAATTTCTTCGAAGTCAGCGGGCCACGAAAACCATCGAAATGCTTTTCGAGGTAGAGGGCGAGAATTTCGTCGTCAAGATCGAGAGTGCTGGTCATTTGAATATCCCTGACATCATGGTTTCAACATGGAACGCGCAAGCGAAGCGATATGCACTTCATCCGGACCATCGGCCATACGCAGGCAGCGTGCACCGACAAAAGCATGTGCCAAGAAAGGGTCTTGCAAGCCGCCGGCACCGTGCATCTGGATGGCGCGGTCAATCACGTTGCAAGCCATGCGCGGCGCAATGATTTTGATCATGCCGATTTCGTCTTTTGCGGTTTTATTGCTGCCTTGATCCAGCGCCGCAGCGGCATTCAAGGTTAGCAAGCGGGCTTGTTCGATTTCGCAACGCGAAAGTGCGATCGCTTCCTGCGCCATGCCTTGCGCACCGAGCGGTTTACCGAAAGCCACGCGAGTCTGGGCACGATGAATCATCATTTCCAAAGCGCGTTGCGCCAAACCGATCAAACGCATGCAGTGATGAATGCGGCCCGGCCCCAGGCGTGCCTGTGCCAGCGCAAAACCACTACCTTCGGTTTGAATCAGGTTTTCTTTCGGCACGCGAACATTGTCGAAATTTAATTCAACATGGCCGCTGGGGGCATCATCGAAACCGAATGCTTCAAGCGCGCGCACCACCTGCAATCCGGGTGTGTCCATCGGTACCAGAATCATCGAATGTTGCGAATGTTTGTCGGCTTCGGGATTGGTAACGCCCATGACGATAAGAATTTTACAGCGCGGGTCACCCGCGCCAGTAATCCACCACTTACGACCATTCAAAACATAGTGATTTTCATCACGATGAATGCGTAATGCGATGTTAGTCGCATCTGACGAAGCCACGTCGGGCTCGGTCATGGCAAACGCCGAGCGGATATCACCGTTTAATAAGGGTGTCAGCCATTTCGCTTTTTGTTCTGCGTCGGCAAAGTGCGCGAGCAATTCCATATTGCCGGTATCTGGCGCATTACAATTGAAGACTTCCGACGCCCAGAGTACACGACCCATTTGTTCAGCGAGCGGCGCGTAGTCCAAATTCGATAAACCCGCACCATAGCCGGATTCGCCTTTTTGCGGCGGCAGAAATAAATTCCACAGGCCAGCTTTTTTTGCTTCGGCTTTCAGCGTTTCAATGATGGGAGCGGTTGTCCAGCGTTTGGATGAATCGGCATCCCAAGCGGCAATTTCCTGCTCTGCGGGATAGACATGCGCTGCCATGAAAGCCGCTAGCCGCTGCTGAAGTTCGAGCGCTCGCGGGGAAAAGTTGAAAAGAGAATTCATTGTCTATTCCTGAAGGTGGATAGGGCAAAATCGGCCTGCAATCATGTGCGCAGCATAATTCAAATCAGGCGGCCGGGTAGGGGCGTCCTTTAGGCGCGATGAATCTCGTCAAATCTGTCGCGCCTAAAGGACGCTCCTACGGAGAGCTAAAAATATGTCCACATTTCGCGCTGGCGATGCAAATGTGGCAAGGAATTCCACATGCCCAAACGCCATTGCCCGTCGCGCACGTGGAACTCGCTCAGGGCGGAGTTGCGCAATGAAATATTGAGATCGATGGCGCGACTATCCGGCACTTCCAGCGCAGCTTGCGCCACCCGTGCAATCAGACCGCCGGAACTGACGACGAGCGTTTCGCCTTCCGGCAAATCGTGCAGGCGTTCGGCCGCGCGCCGGGCACGAGTACCGAAAACATTCCAGCTTTCCGGTAATTCGCCCAGACTGTCGTTTGACCAGGCTGCTAGTGCGGCATACACCATCGCACCGGTGGCACGAGTGTCGCCATTGGCAGCAGCTTGCACGATATCGGAATGGGCATGTTGCTGCATGAAGGCGGCAAACACGCTGGTGTGGTCAAACTCGTTGAAATCGGCATCAATGTCATTTTTCGGCAATGACAGCCCGCGTTCCTTGTAGGCTTTTGCAATACCGTCCAGGGTTTGTTTGTGACGTTTCATATTGCCGATCCGCACATGAGAAAACACATGCTCGTGATCAGCAAGCCACCTGGGCTCGCCGTGCAGCCCGGCACCGGCCGCG
>JBDTTC010000375.1:0-6375 GCA_039930825.1 Arenimonas sp. | reverse complement strand
ACCTACGACCTTCGGGTTATGAGCCCGACGAGCTGCCAGACTGCTCCACCCCGCAGCAGTGAACCGCGATTATAGCGGCTTGGCAGAAATTGACGCAAGTAAAAGTTAAATTCGCCAAATATTGCAGTGTTTTAAAGGGCTACGATCGCAAAGCATTGCTGGTAAAACAGGAAGCTGCGCGTATTTTATTCTTTTTGGAACATGAATACGGCCAGGCGAGGCGGCTTGCCTTCATCGTCCGGATGCGAGTATTCATTGAAGACCTGAAGACTCAAACCATTTTCGGTTGCAGCCCGTAAAAAATCAGAAACGTGATGAACATAGGCCTGCACTTCGTTTACCAAACCGTCTCGTAGAAAATGCGCTTTGCCACCCTGGTATTGCCGGAATGGGTGCAATTCGGAAACATGGAAAACGCCTCCTTTACAGAGACTTCGGTAAACCTCTTTGAATACGCAGGAAAGGTCCTCGATGTGCTCCAGCACCAAATTACAAGCCACGAGATCATAAACTTCATTTTGATTCGGCCAGTCTTTGGTCAAATCCGCCACTTGGAAGTCGACATTGGCTGCACCCACTTTTTGCCGGGCCTGCTCGATCATGCCTTCAGAAAAGTCCAGTGCCAGAACGGTTTCGGAAACTTCAGAAAGCAGTGCCGTGTTTTTCCCTGTGCCGCAGCCGAGCTCCAAGGTGTTTTTGAATTTTCGATGGGCCAGTATTGATCGCATGATCATTTGATCCAGATCACGCGTCAGGTTCCGGTCCAGATCGTAAGTTGATGACCAGTTATCGTATGCGGTTTGTATGCTCATACTTACATCTTATTAAATCGGGCTGCTCAATAAAACTACTCGCCGGCAGGCCGCACGATCGGTTCAAGCTGCAACTCGATTCTTTCTCTACTCGCAGGACCAGAACTCGCCTGGGTCACTTCATTTTTCCCGGTGCCCAGAACGATCATGCGCTTGCCGGAAACGCCAGCGTCCATCAGAAAACGTGCCACTGCTTGCGATCGCAGTTCGTTGAGTTGTGAATTGGCCATATCGGACTCCTCACTACGAATTCTTACAGATACGAGCGTCATGTGATATTCGACCAAAACTTTCGACAATGGTGCAAGGAATTGTCTGATGCCCGCGGTGACTTGT
This sequence comes from Arenimonas sp., assembly GCA_039930825.1. GTDB lineage: Bacteria > Pseudomonadota > Gammaproteobacteria > Xanthomonadales > Xanthomonadaceae > Arenimonas. The sequence goes on along the minus strand of JBDTTC010000375.1, from coordinate 5,227 downwards.
GAGTTGCTACCCTCGAAACCCGCCCTACCCCGCATCACAATCACAATCAAGTCACCATTGCGCGCCATGCCGACGCCCTTGGTTTTTCCAATCTTCTGCTTCACGCGCCCCTGCAAGACATCCATGTAGTAGCCCACATCCGAGTCGGGCAGCGAGTCACGGGTATTTTTCGACAGTTGCGTCTTGATTCTTTTCTTTTCGAGTTCGTGGTTCGCCGGAGCCACCAAAATAATGCCATTCATTGCAGGCTGAACTGCAACCGTGGCCGGAGGAACGACCGGCGGTCTTGTCATTGTCGCTACCGTTGGTTTTGAAGGCGGCGTACGTTTAGGCAACTCGGCACATGCAGCCAGCAAGGACAGGCCTGCCGCAAATATGAGCAGCTTGCCGAACGTTAGTGACTTCATCGAATCAGGACTGGGCACGTCGTTGGTTGTCACGGAAAAATTCAAGGAAATCTCCTGCCGAAATAGCTGTACTGAAAAAATAACCCTGCCCGTATGAAACACCATGCGCCAACAGCCATTGCACCTGCTCTGGTGTCTCGACCCCCTCGGCTACCGTGTCCAATCCTAGCGACTTGGCCATCTCAATCACGTGAACGATTACCTGACTTGTTGCCGCTTCGGTTCCAATCGCATCTACGAAGGATTTATCTATCTTCAAGACATCCAGCTCGAATGATTGTAAATAAGAAAGGCTGGAATATCCGGTGCCAAAATCGTCAATCGCCACTTGATGCCCATTGCTGCGGAATTGTCGGATCAATTCCCGCGAAGTTTCACTATTCACCAATGCACGTTCGGTAATTTCGAGCTTGATGGCTCCAGGTGACAAATTTGCCTCTTTCAGACAATTAGCCAATTCGATTCCTATCCGATCATTTTTAAGATCATCCGGGGCGAGGTTTAAGTTCACGCTCATTTTTGGGAATTCGGCAAGCATCTGCTTCATGTCATTTACCGTTACCTTCATGACAGCCAAGGTAACTTCCTGGATCATTCCAGCCTCTTCGGCGACCGGGATGAAAACATCCGGACTGATTGCCTCACCGCTGTCGCGTTCCCAGCGCGCCAAAGCTTCCGCACCTATGCAGCGGCCAGTGGCTAGTTCAATCACGGGCTGGTAATGCACTCGAATCCGCTTATCGGCTAGCGCTTCGCGCAGCTCGGTTGCCATGCTGAGTTGATGGCGCGAATAACGCAGAATCAGATATATCCATACCGCCACGAAAAACAGACTCAGGCCCGCTCCGATGGCAAGACTTTGCGAGTGCCTACTCCAGAAATTATCAATCGGCTCGATCGCGACTACGTCGATTGGCAAGACTCCATGGCGCGAGAAATGCGAGATTACCTCCCCCTTTGCACGGTCTATCGTGACACCTACCGGTACTGAGTCTGGCGCTGGAATATCTGCATCCCAAGGGATTGCTGACATGCGTAAATTTTCTACCCACAAGCCTGCCTGACGATTTTGCATCGGCCCAAGATCAAGCAATAAACGAGGATCGATCGCGACATCGTGATCGCCAAATCGCATCAGGAATAATTGGACTCCGCCCACTTCGGTCTGAGGGCTAGGCCACCAGGCAACAACGCCGGTATCATAAATTCGATCTGCTCGGGCCGGCTTGAGTCCATCGTTTGGAAGAAAGCCGGCACTGCAAATTCGCTCGGTGGCCTGCCAATAGCCGATAGCACGAATATATGGACGCGAGATTGCGGCATGCCTCATGGCATCAATATGCTCTTTCGAGCAACGCTCAACGGCAAGACGGTCAAAACCGGCAAGCATGTCTTTGGTGTCGATGAATATCTTTTCAGTGCGTTGACCGAGTGAAGCAGCCAAGCCACCCGAATAAGCTTCTTCAGATTCCACCGATTCATTCCAGAGCAGCCACATGCTTGCCAGAAACAAAGCTGCTACACCAATCAGTCCCAGCAACGCACCACCAAGCATTATTTTTTCGCGGCGACGCATATCAACAATCCATCACATCGGGAGCCGAAGCGAACAAAACAACGCCATTCGGCAAGTCTTCGGATAGCACGTCAACCTTGGGAATGGTGTTCCTGGACAACTTGTATTTCCTTCTTGGAAGTTTGCCGAGCATAACAAGAAAAACCCCAGCAACCAGTTATGCAGGTCACATCTTTGCTAACCATTCATATCGGGCAAAAGCAGGAAAATTCATATCCTATAAAAGCACAAAACCGCCTGTCAGGCGGTTTGGCATTTGTTAATTTACAAGCCTTTGCAAATGGGCAACCATCGCATAATACGGGTCTAGCCAATCAAACCGGAAACGCCTGACTGCACCATGCCAGAATCGGTTCTGCAAAAATACCCATCACCAGCAATGCCAGCGCATTGATCGTAAACGCGATACGCAGGTGCATATCGGTATGCAGGCGCGGGGCCTCGCCTTTCGGTTCCTCGAAGAACATTGCACGGATAATGCGCAAATAATAAAACGCACCTACAACCGCCGCTACAACGCTAAGAATGGCAAGCCAAGTATAGCCACTGACTACCGCAGCCTTGATCACCTGCAATTTGGCCCAGAAGCCAAGAAAAGGTGGCACGCCGGCCAGCGATGCCATCACGAACAACACCATCAAGGCATGGAACGGATTGTGCTGCCAAAGGCCACGAAAATCGGAAACTTCTTCGGCTTCAAAACCTTTGCGTGACAAGGTAATAATCGCGGCAAATGCAGCAGCCGACATCAGCGAGTAGGAAATAGCGTAGAACATCGCTGCGGTGTAGCCGGTGTTATCGGCACATACCAGCCCCATAAACAGGAAGCCGACATGGGAAATAGTCGAATACGCCAGCAATCGCTTCAGATTGGTTTGCACCAAAGCAACCAGATTACCGATCACGAGAGAAATGGCCGCTAAATAAGCCACCATATCGCCCCACTGAACATCTGCAGTACCCAGGCCCATTTCAAGCAGGCGATAAGCCATGCCGAATGCCGCCAATTTAGGTGCAGCCGCAATCAATAACGTGACGGCAGTTGGCGCGCCTTGATAAACATCGGGCAACCACATATGGAATGGTGCTGCACCAAATTTGAATGCAATGCCGACGAGCATGAACACCACGCCCAGCATAAGCATGTTTTGATTATTGGAAATACCGGATGCAGCATAAATTTCGCCCAACTGCAGGCTACCCGTTGCGCCGTAAACCATCGACATGCCATACAGCAGCAACCCCGAAGCCATCGCACCAAGCACAAAATATTTAATCGCCGCTTCTGAAGCCAGGCGATTGTCCCGATCCATCGCAACAAGGCCATAGGAACTCAATGCCAGCAACTCTAGGCCAAGATACAAAGTAACCATGCTGCCAGACGAAATCATCAGCATCATGCCCAACACCGAGAATAAAGCCAACGCATAAAACTCGCCTTTGAATAGATCACGATCTATCAGATAAGGCTTGGCATAGACAAGACTGAATGCCGATACCAGATACAAAACCATTTTCAATACGTCGCTGGCGACATCACGTACAAACATATTGCTGAATGCAAAAACCTGTTCGGTTGCCATATCGCGTGCAGTCAAAACTGCGGCAGCAACCAGCACCAGAATCGACAGAAAATGAATCAGGCCGCGACGCTGCGGCGATATGAACAAATCGAGCATCAACAACGCAAACGCCGCCCCGCACATGAATAGTTCCGGAGTGATGGTATGCAAATCAGCCATGACGAATGTGGAGGGAAGCATGTGTGTGTCCTTACAGTTTGGTCGCACTCAACTGGCTAACCAGTTGGGTGACCGAACTATCCATTAAATCGGTAAGTGGTTTCGGGTACACGCCAAGTGCCAGAACACCGGCCGCGAACAATAGCAGCATTAATGCTTCGCGCCCGTTGATGTCTTTCAGTTCGGCGACATGATGATTGGCGACCGCACCAAAAATGACGCGCTTTACCATCCATAAGGTATAGGCAGCGCCCAGAATTAAGGTCATTGCAGCAAAGAAGGCCGTGACGGGTGATTGCTGGAAAGCGGCCAGAATAACCATAAATTCACCCACGAAACCAGAAGTACCCGGCAAGCCGGCATTCGACATCGCAAAGAAAACAAACAAGCCGGCAAACCATGGCATGGTATTAATCACGCCGCCGTAATCCTTGATCATCCTGCTATGCATGCGGTCATAAAGTACACCGACGCAACTGAACATTGCGCCTGAAATGAAACCGTGTGAAATCATTTGCACCATCGCGCCTTGCAGGCCGAGTTCTGCTGCATCGGTGTTGCCGCTATCTCTGACAAGACTGAAAGCAATAAAAGTACCGAGGGTCACGAAACCCATATGCGCAATAGAGGAATAGGCAATCAGTTTTTTCATATCCTGCTGCACTAATGCAACTAGGCCGATGTAAACAACGGCTATTAGCGATAACAAAATTATCAGCCAGGCGTATTCATGGCCGGCATCGGGCAAAATCGGCAAGGTGAACCGAATGAACCCGTACCCGCCTATTTTCAACATGATTGCTGCCAGCACGACAGAACCTGCCGTCGGCGCTTCAACGTGCGCATCCGGCAACCAAGTGTGGACGGGAAACATTGGGATTTTTACGGCGAACGCTGCGAGGAAAGCAAAGAACAGCCACATCTGCTCTTCTGCGGACAACTGCAACTCGTACCAAGACGACAACTGGAAACTACCTGATTTGAGATACAGGTAAACCATGCCGACCAGCATGAACACCGATCCCAAAAAAGTGAACAAAAAGAATTTGATGCTGGCATACACACGCCGCGGACCACCCCATACACCGATGATGATAAACATCGGGATCAGCATGCCTTCGAAGAACACGTAGAACAGCATGGCATCCATCGCACAGAACACGCCAACCATCAAACCTTCCAGGATCAGGAAAGCGGCAAAATATTGTGGCACGCGTTTCTCAATCGAGTTCCACGCGCCGATCAGGACCAGCACGGAAGTGAAGGTCGTCAACAAGATCAAGGCAATCGAAATGCCGTCCACGCCAAGATTGTAAAAAATATTGAAACTGGGAATCCAGGGATGCGTTTCAACAATCTGCATACCCGGCGTAAGCAGGTCAAATTCCTGATAAAGCGGGACACCTAAAGCAAGGGTTACCAGAGCGACCAGCAATGCAAACCATTTGGCTTGAGTCGCACTTTTATCACTGAAAAATAGCGTCAGCCCGCCGCCAATAATT
>JBDTTC010000374.1:0-3633 GCA_039930825.1 Arenimonas sp. | reverse complement strand
CAATCGCCGACGTCTTTCGTCGTTTTGGCGTCTCCCACGATCGAATTGAAATCAGGTGTTTATTTGCCCTGCTCTTTCAAGGTAAGAGCCACTTTATTGCGTAAATATGCCGGCTCAAGAGTGTCCGGTGCAATCATGTTGCCTAAGGCAAAATCGCGCATCGCCAATCGTGCAATGTCGGCAGCATGTGGAAGTGCATCGGCTCTACATGCCATTAAACGCGTTTTCAGATTTGTTTCCAGCACACCGTTATTCGCAGAAAAACCTGTGCCAACACCGGCAATCAGTTCTTGAGATTCCAGTTGATAAGCTTCGGGCGCTATTACGATTTCTGCGCCAATCGTTTGTACAAAACCATCATCATTCAAACAAAATTCGGCACAATAAATTTCGCCCATACGTGCATCGATTGCGGCAACAATTCGATTTACCTTTAAATCGGCCGCCCGCATTGCCAGGGCAGCCAATGTTGATATCGGCAATACCGGTTTATCCAATGCAAGCGCAATGCCCTGCACCAAAGCAACTGCAAGTCGCACACCGGTAAATGCACCCGGACCAATACCGACGGCAATGGCATCCAATTCGGTTTTTTTGATACCCGCCTCTGCCAGCAATTGTTCTGCCCACGGCAAAGCTAGAGCCGTGTGTTGCTTAGGTACGATGTCGAAACGCTCATGCACTTCACCGTCGATATATAACGCGACCGAGCATGCTTCCGTGGCCGTTTCGAATGCCAGTATTTTCATGGCCAAATTTCCTGTGCATCTGCCGCTTCATGTTCCGCCAGCACAGGCTTGTTTGCAAAGAATGCCTGCACATCCGCGAGCGAGCGAGTGCGGGGTAATGGCGGCAAGCTATCCAGAAAAATCCGGCCATATGATTTACTGATCAAACGCTGGTCACATAGAACCAGTACGCCGCGATCTTCATGACTGCGAATCAATCTACCGGCACCCTGTTTCAAGGCAATCACGGCCTGTGGAATTTGTTCCTCGCGAAAAGGGTTGCCGCCGCTGCGCCGAATGACATCCAGCCTGGCTTCCAGCACCGGATCGTCCGGCGCCGCAAATGGCAGGCGATCAATGACGACAACACTCAATGCTTCGCCGATTACGTCGACACCTTCCCAGAAACTCGCGGCACCCAATAAAACCCCATTGCCGGAATTACGAAATTGCTCCAGCAATACCGTGCGAGGTGCGGTGCCCTGCACAAACAAGGGCCAGGGCGAATTTTTCAAAGCTTCACTGGCTTCACGCAAGGCGCGATGCGAAGTGAATAATAAAAATGCCCGTCCACCTGAGGCTTCCAACACCGGCCAAACGGCTTCGACGACCGATTTACCGTAGTCGCGGGTATTGGGTTCGGGTAAATTTTTGGGTAGATAACACAGCGCCTGCTCGGCCCATTCAAACGGACTTTGTTCAAGAATCGTGCGTGGTTCGATCAGGCCCAGACGATGAGCGAGATGTTCAAAGTCGCCTTCAACAGCAAGCGTCGCAGAAGTGAAGATCCAAGCGGCACGACTTTGTTCGCGATACTGTCGCAGCGGTGCGGATACATCCAGCGGTGTGCGTTGCAGACTAAAGCCGCGCTGGGTGAGTTCGTACCAACGCACGTCTTCGTCGTCTTCCGCTTTCATCCAACGCACTACGCGGCTGTAGGCATTATCGGCACGCGCACTGCAAGCACCAAACCCGGGGCTTGTTTCTACCAACGGCACTAATGCCTGGCAAAGCGTGTCCAGACTCTCACGCAACTGTTCCAGTGCAAGATAGCTGGCTTCATCCTTTAATACTCGCGCCTGATTACCACGCTGGGAAAAATTATTCAGGGCCAGACGCAACTCACGCACTTGGTGTTCGATAGTACGCACCGGCTGCTGGATGGTCGCCAAAGCCGATGGCACTTCCTTGCATTCAGCAAGAGTGTCGCGCGCCAAATCGACCAATTGCCTGGCACTGATATTTTCACCAAAAAATTGTGCCGCCAATTCCGGAAGTTGATGCGCCTCATCCAAAATAAACGTTGAAGCACCCGGAAGGATTTCGCCGAAACCTTCCTGCTTGATCGCCAAATCGGCTAACAACAAATGGTGATTAACAACGACGACATCGGCCGCTTGTGCTTCTTGTCGCGCTTTCACCACGAAGCATTCCGACCAAAATGGACACTCACTACCGAGGCAGTTTTCTGCATTCGATGTAATTTGAGGCCATAGCAATGAATCTTCCGGCAAGTCCGGAAGTTCTGCCAAATCCCCCCGTTTTGTTTTACCACTCCATGCTGTCACACGCTGAAATTGCGCCACCACTTCACGGCTTGCGAATTTCGATTCGCCGCGTGCCTGCTCCATACGGTAGCGGCACAAATAATTGGCACGTCCTTTCAATAATGCAGTTTTTAGATTCGCACCCAGCGCTTCGCGTACACGTGGCAAATCGCGGTGGTACAACTGGTCTTGCAGAGCTTTGGTGCCGGTCGAAATAATTACACGCTCGCCGGACAATAACGCGGGAACCAGATAGCCATAGGTTTTGCCGGTACCGGTACCCGCTTCGGCAATCAAGGTTTCTTTGTCGTCGATGACATCGGCGATCGCCTGTGCGTAGCGCTGTTGCGCAGGACGCGCGACATACGATGCCAATTTATTCGCCAGCGGACCGTCATCTGACAAAGCCAGCTTCGTACGTTTTGCTAAATCCGACACTTCGATCCCGAGAAAATTAGTAACGTGGCGGCGGTGTAACGGTGCATTGCACTATTTGCTGATCGGCATGTTGTGCACCAGCAGTGTCATTTTTTGCCTTGCGTGCAAACGACAGGGTTTTCCAATTACGGCGACACAGCGCACCTAATTTCGGCCCTTTATTGTAAGACAACTGCGCGAAACTTTCGGCCTGCGGCCAATTCTTATTCAGCAGGAATAATTCTGCCTGCCACTGTAGTAAATCGGGATCCATAATGGATATTTTCAAGGCAAGATCAATCGCCGTCTGGGCCGCAGCAATGTCTTTTCTTGTTTCTGCCTGAGTGGCAATATTTCGTAGATCCTCAACTTGCGGATCACGTAATGGTGCAACAGTTAAATCATTGCCCTGCAAGCCCGCAGAACGCACCTGAGCGACCATCGACTCCGGCGTCAATACACCCGCCATATTGCCGGTCTTTTTCGGTGTCGTCGGACCACAAGCCGTCATCGACAAAAATAATAAAATCACGACTGCAAAACGCATTGATTATTGCTCCTGTTTTTCCGGTGTTGCAGGTTGTGCTTCAGGTGCATCTTCTCCGAGCTTGAACCAGTCCAGCCAAGAACTTTCAACACAGGTTTTATGTTCTTTTGGTAAATAGCCTGAAACGAATGCCGCACGTCGAGCATTAGGGCAATTGTCTTCTGTCGTCGCGTAATCAGTAGCATCAAGCCACGCCCACTCGATGCCCTCGCCGCTTACCGTCAAAGCTTGCGTCGGCAATTTTGAAAAAAGCGCTGACCAGACTTTCATGGCACCGGTCGCACCGTACAGGCCGGTCGTCTTATTTTCGTCGTTACCAACCCAGACCACGGCGAGATGATCGCCGGTATAACCGGCGAACCAGCTATCGCGACCATCATTGCTGGTGCCGGTT
>JBDTTC010000373.1:0-12934 GCA_039930825.1 Arenimonas sp. | reverse complement strand
CACTTGCTTACGAAGAACGTCTTCGGGCGGCAATTGCTCTGGTTGCTTTGCATACTGGGCTTTGACGTTATCAACGGCACGTTGAACTTCGCTATTCAAAATAACATCTTCATTTACGATAGCAGCGATGCCGTCAACGCTCGCCACAGGTTGATCCTGCGCAAATATGGCATTGCTCGTTACACCCAGTAAAATGGCTAATAACAAACCGGAAAACTTCTGTTTCATGTGTTTCAAACTCCGTCAGCGTTGCATGCGCGGGTACAAGCCGGCCACAAACAATTAATTCATGATTGATTTTATTGGGAATAACCTAGGATAGCATTATCCAGCAGGGCTTCCGTATCGCGGCCAAAGCTGCCCAAGCCGTTCAGTTCGAGTTCTACATAGAGACCAAAGTTCGATTTGCCGTCAAAGGTCCGGATGTAGTCGCGGCCGAGCACGCGAAGGGCGACGCAGCAGCTCTTCCATTCAATGCCGAGCAGGCTTTCGAGACTTTTGCCATCCTGAATCGAGTAATTCCAGCGCCCAATCAGATTCCAGTCTTTTTTTACCGGAATTCGGAAGCTCATATCGGTCTGCTCTAGTGAATTCTTGCGGTAGCGGTAGGCTGCGTTGAATAGGCCGCCGTTATCCCAGCGTACCTGTGTTCGCAGGCCGCTGAGCTGGGTCTGCTGAGAATCAGGGTCCCATTGATGCGTTAAACCAAGGTTCCAGTTGTCGGACAAGGTCCAGTCAACCTGGGCAATCCATGCCGAACCGCTGTTTGGCAAAGGCGGTGAGCTTGGCAGGGTTACTTGCGGACTATCAAAATAGGTAATACGGCCCAAACTCGCACTGAGGCGCTCGACACCGGTATCTTGTTCATAAAAACGGGTGGTAAGTGCAACGGTGGCCTGATTGGCATCACTTTGGCGATCTGCACCACCGAAGCGGTTGGTACGGAACAGTGCCGGCCAGTCAAAAGTCAAATCACGGCTGTTGAACAGCGGCAAGTCTGTTTGATCGCGATAGGGGACGTACAAGTAAAAGAACCGGGGCTCGAAGGTCTGTAGGTATTTCTTGTCATTCCACTGCATATCCCGTTCGAAAACCATGCCTGCATCCAGACTGACAATAGGCAGGCTACGTTGGGGTGAAGTATCGCCTCCTAACGCCACGAGATTACTATCGTGGTCGGCATCATGCAGGCTGCCGTATTGCGTAAATCGCCATGAAATTTCCGGTGTGACGTACCATGACGCGCCAGTGAAAGGCAGGCGTACGAATGGTTGTATATCTATACGCGATCCACCATCGCTACTACTGTTTACATCGTCACGGGTATAGCGGACAGCTTCTGCATCAATGCCAAATTCAAACCAGTTGTTTACCGGGTTCATCCAGCTGGCCTGAAGCCTTGGAAGGCGTCGGAATGGTGCATTGCCATCGGGCAACAGAGGGTTGGCAATTTGCCAGTACTCGAAACCGAAGCTTGCCGACCAATTACGGCCCCGGCCATAAATACCAACTTGGCTTGCGAGCAGCGACAAGGAAGTCGAGTTCAGCGATTGACCGAAATCAGAGAAATATTGGCGATCACTCACTTGATTGAGATCCGCAGATGCGTACCAATTCGAATTGATTGCGGTGAAATGCTTGAATTGAACAAGGCCCCGGTCACGACCAGTGAGGTCGTCATTGGGAAGCCAGGTTGTTTCCAAAGAACCGTTTGAACGGTCGGTCAGATAACGGAATTCGGTACCCAGCATCAAGCCGCGTTCGGACAACCAGCGTGGAGTGAAAGTCGCATCGTAGTTCGGAGCGATATTCCAGTAGATCGGCACCTGAATATCGATGCCATTACGCTGATCGTTACCGATAGTAGGCGACAAGATGCCACTGCGACGCTGATCGTCGGTCGGAAAGCTGATAAAGGGCAGCCACAACACAGGAACGCCGCCCAGACGCAGGGTTGCGTTGGTCGCACTCCCTCGGGCTGTTTTTTGGTTGACCGTAATATGGTTTGCCGAAAATTCCCATTGCCGTTGGCCGGGTGGGCAGGTCGAATAAGTGGCGTCTTCTAGCTCGCCGGTTTCAGCCTTCATGGTGGCTTCCTGCGCGGTGCCGTTGCCCAGATTATTACTGAACTGGTATTGCACGCCCTGCAAACTCATGCTGTCATTTTTCTGATCGCCGCTGGCTTGTTTCGCGGTCAGGCGGACGCTGCGATCCTGATAACGCACCGGGCCTTCAGTAACGAATTGCTCATTTTCGTGACTGTAGGTTAGCTTGTCGGTATTCATCCACTGATCGGAACGCTGCAACAAAACATTCCCTTCGAATACAGTCATTTTTTCTTTTTCGAGGTTCATGTTGTCGGCTTGAATATCCGTTGCCGTCAACTCGCGGTTTTCGCTAGAAACCGGATTGGTGTTGAATACCGGCAGCGTTTCTGGGCTGACACAGTAATTCCAGTTTTGTTTCGCTTCCTGAGCGACAACAGCCTGGGAAATGGCAAAACAAAGGGGTAGTAAACGCAGAACAGGACGGAACACAGGCAAATCCTGAAAACCAAGATGGAGTGTATTCTAGCCGTTATTGACCAAACCCCATAGGAGCCAGCCGTGAGCCAAAAAATCGAGAAGACTGATGCGGAGTGGAAGGCAGAGCTGAGCCCGGAGCAATATGCCATTTGTCGTTGTTCCGAGACCGAGCGGGCATTCACGGGCAAATATTGGGACCACCATGCGGATGGCATCTACGTCTGCGCCGCCTGCAAGGCCGAGGTCTTCGGCTCAGACAGCAAATACGACTCGGGCAGCGGCTGGCCCAGCTATTACAAGCCAATCGAAAAATCAGCCGTTGCCGAAGGCTTGGATGCCAGCCATGGCATGCAACGAATCGAGGTGAAATGCGCCCATTGTGATTCGCATCTCGGTCATCTGTTTCCCGATGGCCCTGCACCGACCGGTTTGCGTTATTGCATTAACTCCGCTGCGCTGGATTTCAAATCATCATAGGGACGATTCATGAATCGTCCCTACGCCATCAAGCCACGTAAATGCGCCACACTGCATTCACGCAATGCAGTCAAACTATAGCCGCCTTCTAACATCGAAATAATCCGGCCCTGTGAATATAGGCCGGCAATTTTCGCCAGTTCATTGCTTAGCCAGAAATAGTCATCGGCCTGCAAGTTTAGGTCTGCGAGTGGATCAAGGCGGTGGGCATCAAAACCTGCCGAAATTAAAATGATTTCCGGTTGATATGCGATCAGTTCGGGCAGGAATTTTTGCCACCAGATCGCACGAAAATCTTCGCTTCCGCTGCCGGGCAGCAATAAGGCATTGCTTAGTCGGTTTGGAATGTTTTCATCGGAGGTGCCGGTGTTGGGATAGATACCGGCTTCGTGCGTACTCAAGTAAAAAACGCGCGGTTCATCTTTGAAAATATCCGCGGTTCCATTGCCGTGATGCACATCGAAATCGACAATGGCGATCCGTTGCAGACGGTGTTCGGTGATCAGATGTTCTGCACAAACCGCGATGCTGTTGAAAAGGCAAAACCCCATCGCGGTATCATGAGTCGAATGATGGCCCGGTGGCCGCACGGCGCAGAATGCCTGCGTAATATCACCCTTCATCACGTCATTGGCAGCGGCGATGCCAGCGCCGGCAGCGTGCAAAGCGGCTGATTTCGATGCTGGCGACATGACGGTGTCGGGATCAATCTGGAAGCTTTCGAGTATTTCCGTATCGAGAATCTTTTCGATCAATTCGCGGCTATGTGCGCGTTCTAATTGATAACGTTCGGCGCGTGGCGCTTCACGCCACTCCAGTGAAGGGAGTGCACCCTGTAGCGCCTGAATTACCGAATAAAGACGCTGCGAGCATTCAGGGTGACCGTTACCGGGATCGTGCGCCAGACAATCGGGATGCGTATAAACACGCATCGTTCAGCCTTTGCGGCGCTGATGGTTCCAGAGCACTTCGCCGTGACCACTGCTACGTGCAAGAACGCGCGCCAACACAAACAGTAAGTCGGATAGGCGATTAAGATAACGAATTGCTTCAGGCCTTACTGCATCGTGATGCGATAAGGTCACGGTCTCGCGTTCTGCACGACGGCAGATGGTACGTGCCAAATGGCAATGCGCTGCCGCGATTCCGCCACCAGGAAGAATGAAATCTTTCAGTGGTGGTAAATCGGCGTTGAATTTGTCCAGGGTATTTTCGAGATGGGTAATGTCTTCATCGAAAATCGCCGAATGACCAGGGATGCAAAGTTCGCCGCCCAGATCAAACATATGATGTTGTACCGACACCAAAATTTCGCGTACTTCTTCAGGAATTTCGCAAGCCAAGATCAGGCCGATTGCGCTATTAGCTTCATCAACGGTGCCATAAGCGGTAACGCGGGCAGAGTCTTTTGAAACGCGGCTGCCGTCACCAAGACCGGTCGAACCATCGTCACCGGTTTTCGTATAGATTTTCGAAAGACGGTTTCCCATATGGTTTTTAGACCGTTTGTGATTTGAGAGCAGGCATGTTTGAACGCAGCAATGCAAAGCCGCCAAACAAAATCACGCTGTAGGTCGCAACACCGGCCAATTGCCAGTGGAAGAAAGGAATGCCGGCGATATAACAAGCCAGCAGGCCGCTCATGTTCATCGGATACATGCTGCCTTCCAGCCAGACGGCAAAGTTGGTAATCAGGAAAAACAGGGTCGCGCTGACCAGGCCAAAACTTGCAACTCTCAATGGCGTTACTTTTCCGCGCAAGGCAAAGCCCAAAATCGAAATTACTATAATCGTGCCGTAAATAACCGGCATGCCGCTATGAAAGCCCAGAAAGAAATCCGCAAGTAACATCGCCAATAAAGGCACTGCAATACTCAACGCGCGATTGGCGTAATACGCCGCACCGAAAAGAGCCATTGCTTCAATCGGAGTGAAGTTGAAAGGATGCGGCAATATACGACTGAGTGCCGCTAATACGATCATTACGGTCAGTGCGATAGGGCCGGGAGCAATGGAAGAGTTTTGATTTGCTGACATGTGGAAATCCGTAGCAGGGTGACTTCAAGAGGAATAGGATACCCCAAGCGGCCTAGCTCTGGCTAAAGATTGATGTGACGACATGCATGATATTTTGATTTTAGGCGGCGGATTGGTGGGGAACAGCCTGGCCTGCGCTCTGGAAAACAGCGGCTTACAGGTAGGTCTGGTGGAAGCCAGTATTCCCAGTACCGGTGCCCCCGGTTTTAATGAACGTAAATTGGCACTATCGGCAGCGAGCTTGACCGCGCTGGAGCATCTGGGCGTAGTGCAAAAACTTTCTGCCGGCTTCAGCCCCATTCGCCGCATTCATATTAGTCGAGCAGGTGACTTTGGCAGTGTTGATATTCAGGCGAAAGACTACCAGCGCGAATTCTTCGGTGGCGTTGTTTTGGCAAAAGATTTAGGTGCGGCCTTGGAGGCCAGAGTTTCCGAATTAAAAAATCTGACGATGTATCGGCCGGCGAAAGTGCTGAAAGTAAATCCCGATGCATTAGCAGCAAGTGTCGTTGTGGAAATTGATGGTAAAGAAAAAACTCTCGAAGCTCGCTTGGTGATTGGCGCTGATGGAACGCATTCGATGGTTCGGTCCGCACTCGGGATTGCAACGGACGATTTCGATTATCAACAACACTTGTTTGTCTGCAGTCTGCACACCGATCAGGTCTCCAATGGTGCCGCGTTCGAACGTTTTTCATCGCAGGGGCCGGTGGCCTTGCTACCGATGCCAGGTGGACAGTATGGCGCGCTCTGTGGTGTTGATAGCGATGAAGTCAATCGCGTGGAAGCCATGAATGACGTCGAATACCTCGATTATTTCCAGCAGCGTTTCGGTTGGCGTGCCGGTCGTATTAGAAGGGTCGGAACTCGATCGCATTACCCGCTGCGAAAAGTGATCGCAACGGATGTTATTGGCCCTGGCTGCGTGTTGATGGGCAATGCTGCACAGACCATTCACCCGGTGGGTGCTCAGGGCTTCAATCTGGGGTTGCGTGATGCCTTGAGTTTCGTCGAGTGTCTGCAGCAACATGATTTGCAAAGTGGCGAATTGTTTTCCAGTTATAAAGAAAGCAGGCGCGAAGACCGCGAACAAACGATTGCATTCAGTGATGGTCTGGCACGGCTTACTTCGCAGGAGAATTCCTTTGCAAAAGTAGTTCGCTCCCTCGGCTTTATGGGGCTTGGACTGAATGCTGATTTGCAGGCGCCGATTGTTAACGGTGCGATGGGCTTCCGTGGAAAAATTCCAAAACTTGCGCGGGGCTTTTAGTGAAATCATTTGATATTGCCGTGGTGGGTGCGGGGATTGTGGGTAGTTGTGCCGCCTTGTCTTTGGCGCGAGCTGGCTATCGCATTGCATTGGTCGAAGCGCATGAGCCAAAACCGTGGTCGGAAGCGATGCCTGATTTAAGAGTCGTCGCTTTGGCGCCCGACAATAAGAAGTTACTCGATGAGTGCGGTGCTTGGAAAAATATGGCAGGTCGACGTGTGCAGCCTTATACCGACATGCGGGTATGGGACGCCGCCGCTGGCAATGAGCTACATCTGTCAGCTAGTCAGCAGGCACAGGAATTTTTGGGCCTTATCATTGAAAACAACAATATTGCCGATGCCTTATGGCAGGCGATAAAACTTGAGAGCCGGATTAGTTGTTTTTGCCCGGATAAACTCGAAAGTATCGAACAAGAAAGTCTCGTCACACTTACGCTGAAAAGTGGCGCAGTCGTAAAAGCGGGCTTAGTGTTGGGTGCCGATGGCGCGAGTTCAAAGGTGCGCGAGTTGCTCGGTTTGAAGACTAATAAAAACGATTACGGGCAAAGTGGTGTCGTGGCCTATGTAAAAACAGAACGGTCTCATGAAAACACGGCTTGGCAACGTTTCCTGCCGACCGGTCCGCTGGCTTTTCTGCCATGCAGCGATGGTCGTTGCTCGATTGTCTGGACCTTGCCAAAAGATGAAGCTGAAAGGCTTCTGCAATCCGATGAAGAAACTTTTTGTCGTGAGCTTGCGCGTGCATTCGATGCGCGCCTAGGGAATGTGATGGAAGTCTCGCAACGTGCCGCGTTTCCCTTGCAAAGACAACTGTCCCAAGAGATGCTGGTCGGACGTGTTGTCTTGATAGGTGATGCTGCACATACCGTTCACCCGCTTGCTGGACAGGGTGTCAACCTTGGTCTGCGTGATGTATCTACGTTGCTGGATTTGCTTGGTAAGGCCAAGACTTCAGTCGAGAATTCCAAGCAAAAAAACGATGCTGTTGTTTCACAAAATAAACTGGAACGATGGGCGCGTCGGCGTATCAGTGAAAATGCGATTGCGGCTTATTCGTTCGAAGCCATCAATCGCGTGTTTTCGAATGACGAAGTTTTGCCAACACTCATGCGTGGGCATATGTTCGGTATGGCCAATTCTTTTTTGCCATTGCGCAGCTTTCTGTTGCGGCAGGCTTCAGGTCGATGATCAGGTAGCGACCGGTAATGTAGCGCTAAGGGAACAAGCTTGGATAATTGAATTTTTCGGACGGAATTTAAAAAATTCTAGACAACTTTGTCGGCATCAAAAATTAAATCACGGTGGCAAATACGGTAATTTCTTCACGGTCGTGATAAAGCTGCTTGGCATGCATATGCAAGGCCTTGCCGGATTTTTGTTCGAATTCATCAAGACAAAGACGGGTTTCTTCCCAGCGTTTTTTCATCGGTAATTTCAAATTGAAAATGGCGTGCTTGCACCAGCCGTTGGCAAACCATTCGCTCATGCGATGGGCAACCTTGCGCGGGGACTCCACCATATCGCACACCATCCAGTCGATTTTCCTTGGCGGCTGCCAATTAAAACCGTCGGCGCGGATATGATTGATCAAGCCGGTGGCCATCGCGGTTTCCGACATCGGACCGTTATCAATTGAGGACACATGCAGGCCGTGTTTGGTCAGGATCCAGCTCCAGCCACCCGGTGCAGCACCGAGGTCGGCAGCGTGCATTCCGGGCTTCAGGATTTTTGCGCGTTCTTCATCGCTCATGAAAATCATCAGGGCTTCATCGAGTTTCAAGGCCGAACGGCTTGGCGCGTTGGCCTGTGCACGCAAGCGAGGCACGCCGAGCGGGAATGGCGAACTGTCTTTCGGATCAGAACTCGCAAGCAAGGCATGTGTGCCAGTCAAAAAGAAAATATGCAGGCGAGGAAGGCGCACATCTTCTTTGTCGCTGAGCAAGCCGCGCTTGCGAAGTGCAGGACGCATCGCGTTGGTGAATGCGCGCGCTAATCCTGAAAGCGGTTTGCCTTCATCAGAATCGGGGTGCTCCACCAGCACATCACCAAAGCGTCCGCGGCCAGCAATGAATTCGAGCATCGGCGTAACACGATCGGTTGGATTGAGATCTTTTAGCTCGGCAAAAAGTTCGAGCTTTTGACGGGCGAATACGATGTCGTGATAACGCACACTTCTCGAAAGAGCAGCAGCATCTTCGCAAACATAAGTAACATAGCCGCTGTTCCGTTCGGTTTTTGCATAGCCGTGGAAACCGGCATTCGCTGCCCGCTCGGATAATTCGGCGGCGAGGTCCGGTTCAAAGCCTTGACGGCAGTAGCAAAGCAAACCATTCATTTTGGAATTCTTGTAAGTAAGGGATATATCAAACATGAAACGCTTTGCTAATAAACGAGTCCACTCTCGCCATATTCTTTCAGTACGGCACAAGCTTCATCGCGCAATAAATCGACACGAACTTCGATGCCACGCTTTTCCAATTCGCCTTTCCAGTCAGCTGGCAACGGGCCCTCATCGAAACCGGCGAGTGTTTGTACATCGTCGGCGCGCGCGGCAATTAGCAACTCATCAATGCCAGCCCAAATCAATGCGCCGTAGCACATGGAGCAGGGTTGCGCCGAGGTGGCGAGCGTAATGCGATCACCGCCTTCGTTCAAACGGAATTTCTGCAGTCGTTGTTGTGTTGTTGTCAGCGCCATCACTTCGGCATGTGCGGCCGAGCAGTTGTGTGGCACTACGCGATTCACCCCGACGCCCAACAATCGACCGGATTGATTAAATACCGCAGCGCCGAACGGCCCGCCGCTCTGGCGACTCACGTTCAATTGCGATAATTGCACGGCAAGCGCAATGCGGCTCTCGGCGGTTTCGTAAACGATATCGGCATCAACCTGGTCGTGAATCCAGGGCGGTAACGTTAGATGGAGTTGAGCGTAAAGCATTATTGAATTTTCCCTTCGTCCGTCGGGCCGGCAACGCCTTCGCATTTGCTGTTCGTGCAGCTGCAACTGCTGATGCTTGGGAAGCCGCAAATTCCTGCCATGCCTTTCTTGCCGCATTCCGCTTTTACCTGTTCGGGATAAGTTTCGCTGTCCTTGTTAACGCAGGCAGGACGATAACCGCAACAACTGCCGACATCTTTTATTTTGCAGTCGCTATCGGTCTTGCAACTAAAATCTACTTCACCGGCTTGGGTGGAAGTCGGTTTTTCTTCGACAGCCATTGCCGGTGGTGGTTCTGCGGCTTTGACATCAACGGCATTTTTCGGTGCTGCACAAGCGGCAAGCATGAGTAAAGCTGCCAGCAATAAAATACGCATATCAGACTCCTTTTGCCCAGACATCGCGCAGGGTAACAGTACGGTTAAATACTGGTTTTCCAACGGAATGGTCGAGGCGATCAGTGACGAAATAACCCAAACGTTCAAATTGAATATTGGTTTCTGCCGCGAGTGCAGCGGCGGCAGGTTCAACATAGGCTTTTACGATACGAACAGAATCGGGATTCAGATAATCGCGGTATGTTTTACCGTCGGTATCGTCATCTGGATTGGCAACGGTAAATAGGCGGTCATACAAACGCACTTCGGCTTCAATGCCTGATTGCACGCTGACCCAGTGAATGGTGCCTTTTACTTTGCGCTCTGATCCGGGAAGGCCGGGACGTGACTCAAGATCCAGTTCGCCGTGCAACTCGACAATATCATCGCCGTTTTTGATCATATCAACACATTTCACGATGCCAACACCGCGCAGACGTACTTCACCGCCCGGAACCAAACGATGGAAACCTTTCGGCGGTACTTCCATGAAGTCGTCGCGTTCAATCCAGACTTCGCGCGACAAGGGCACTTCGCGTTTGCCAGCGCTTTCGTCTTTCGGATGATTGGAAAAATGTAGGGTGTCGGAAAAATCTCCCGGCAAATTTTTGATGACGAGTTTAACCGGATCAATCACGGCAAGACGGCGTTGACCCTTGGCATCGAGATCTTCGCGAACACAGCCTTCCAGTACTGAAAAATCGATAAGTGAATTCTGTTTGCTGATGCCGATACGATCTGCGAACAGGCGCATCGAGGCAGGCGTGTAACCGCGACGGCGCAGTCCGCACAAAGTGGGCATGCGCGGATCGTCCCAGCCCTTGACCAATGCATCCGTTACCAAAGCCATCAGCTTACGTTTGCTCATCACGGTGAAATTGATGTTCAGGCGGGAGAATTCTATTTGACGCGGCTTGCTGACATTAGTCTTGAAACCGCGATCAACAAGATTTTGCCAAAGCCTTGCATGCGCTTTCAGATCGATATTGTCGATACACCAGTCATATAGCGGACGATGATCTTCAAACTCCAATGTGCATAAAGAATGCGTGATGCCTTCGAGCGCATCGGAAATGCAGTGCGCATAGTCGTACATCGGATAAATGCACCAGGTATCACCGGTGTTTTGATGGTGTACGTGGCGAATACGGTAAATGGCCGGGTCGCGTAAATTAATATTGCCGCTGCTCATGTCGATTTTTGCACGCAGTGTGCGGGCGCCATCGTCGAATTCACCGGCACGCATGCGACGGAACAGATCGAGATTTTCTTCGACACTTCGATCACGGTAGGGCGAGTTTTTTCCGGGTTCATTCAAGTTGCCGCGATACTCGCGCACTTGTTCGGCATTCAAGTCGCAGACGAAAGCCTTGCCGTCTTCAATCAATTTTTCGCCGCATAGATAAAACGTTTCGAAATAGTCCGAAGCATGGCGTAATTCTGTCCATTCGAAACCGAGCCACTTCACGTCTTCCTGGATTGACTCGACGTATTCGATATCTTCCTTGCTCGGGTTGGTATCGTCAAAACGCAAATTCACTAAACCACCGAATTCGGCTCCAATACCAAAATTCAAGCAAATGGCTTTGGCGTGTCCGATATGGAGATAGCCGTTGGGCTCTGGCGGAAAACGTGTGCGAATTTGCAGGTGTTTACCCGAGGCAAGGTCTTCGCGAATGATTTGACGAATGAAATCGGTTTTTTCAGGAGCGCTTTCGGGAGAGGTTGTGACGTCGTGATTCATGGGCTCGGATTTTAATGATATTCAATAGCCCTGCATTTTAGCCTTTGCGGCGGTCCTGGCGGGTGATTTCCGGATAATTCGCTTACATTAGGGGCGGGGCTTTTGATTCTGGCGGGTTTTGCGGCACACTTGCCGGACTGAGGGAGACTGAATGTGCATAAAGCTCGGATTTTTATAAGTGCGCTATTGCTGGCTGGTTTATCGGTATGTGGCTTGGCACGGGCAAGCTTGGCGGAGTCCGATGCGGTATCAGAACAATCTCCGGCAGAAGCCGGGCAAATCGATCTTGGACTTAGTCTTGGCGCTAGCCCGAGTAGTACGCGTCTCGAAGAAATACTTTCGGGTGTGGAGCAAGTAAGTCTCAGTCCAATAATCTCCAATGATTTTTCAATTGTGGGCCGACCTCAAGAAAAGCATTGGCTGAGAATGAAAGTGGCATTGCCCGCCGACGCTGGACCCATGGTGCTGAGCTTTGAACGGAAGGGAGTTCGTTCGATAACCTTATATCAGGTGGATAAAAGCGGTAAAAAAATATCCGTCATACCTTTGCAATCTAGCAAAACACCCCATCTTGAAAATACGCAGGGCCAATGGCCGACACGTATTGTTTTTCTTCTGGCGCCAGCTGTAGGCGACGGTTCAGTTCTGTATGCTGAAATTGAAACGCTGGGCTACGTTCATTTGCACCCAGAATTATTAAGCTCGGAAGAACAGGCAAGCTTGTCTGCTAGTGATGATTCATTTTTTGCGTACTTGTATTTGTCGATATTGGCGCTGATGTGCCTGGCCATATTTCGTCAGCTGAGAGTAGCGGAGTCACAGGCAATACTGATTAGCCTTACTTTACTGATCGGTTTGTTCGGATTTTTTGCTTACAACACCCACTTGCCCTTGTTTTTGAAAACCGAATTCATCAACAAACCTTCACTTGCGTATGCACTACTTGTGCTTGCGTCCGCTCCGTTCCTGTCGGCAACGAATTATTTTTCCGGGTTCCACGCCCGCTGGCCGGCCGGTGCGACCTGGGTAACGCGCTCGGCTTTGGCCATGATGATTTTTGCGGCCGTGCTTGCAATGACAAACGGATTCAGCGTGTCGAATTTGCAACTGATGACTGCCATTATTTGGACTATTTGCATAAGCGTTGCGATGTGCATTTATCTTTTTGATGTGCGTTCCAGCCGCTGGACGGCACTGATTGTTTCATTTGGCTTGCTGGCAGCATTATGGGCCCCGAGCTTGGTGTTTAAACAAAGCTTGCCATCGACACGCCTGAATTTGTACGGGTTTGAAGTGATTTTCCTGATCTTGATGGCAGTGTATTTATTGCTGCCTTGGCTTCGTGCCGTTTTGCAGAACAGGGGGCGCCAACAACGTCGTGCGATGCCGGTTCCTGAATTGACAGCGGACCAAAAGGTCGCCAATGCCCGGGCGCAGTTAATGGCCGGCTTGCAATCGGCGCTCCAGAATGCCAACGAAGGCGATGTCGAGTGGATTGCCTACCGTCGTTTGCTCGAGGGCTTGAAGCCGGTTTTACCACAGCTGGCATCTGCAGTAATTGC
>JBDTTC010000372.1:0-14200 GCA_039930825.1 Arenimonas sp. | reverse complement strand
ATCGTCAACATCATACTGGGGAATAGAATGAAAAATCCGAGACTACTGGCTCTGCTCTTAGTGGCATTGGCATCAAGCGTCACTGCGCAGGAAAATGGTGAGCCACACGTCAAGTCGATTGCAATGGGCGATGGTATGACCTACATCGAATTTGATCAGCCAATGCAAACTTGGCAAGGCAAGCGCGGCTTTGATCAGATAAAAATTTCTCCAAGCATTCCTTGCCAGTGGTCTTGGGAAGACGATACGCGACTGAGTTGCGAATTGTCAGACGAGGTTACCAAAAGGGTGGCAAGTGTTTATCAATGGACAATCGGCTCCGGTTTTGCTTCGCAGGAAGGTGGTGCGCTGAAACCAGTCTCACTTCAGATTGTTAACGAACCAACACAATTGTCGGCACGTATTGATCAATGGAAAGGCAGATTGCCGGTGATTTTACTAGCAGCCCAGAAGGGGGTCAGTATTGCTGCGGCTTCATCGGTGTTGAGTATTGATATTGATGGAAAACCCATTGCCTATAAACTTAAATCGGCCAAGAGTTATCGAGACGATATTGCCGGATTCCTTGTCGAGTTTGTCAATACCGATATTCCCAACGGTATTTTGAAGTTGCACGTACGCCCAGGGCTAAAAAATCAGAGAGGCCCGGTACTTGGCACCCAGAGCGCTGACATATTAAAAGCCGAGCTCAAGGCTTTCCAGCTAGACGGAATAAAATGTTCCAATCAAGCCAAGCCAACCGAGGCGTGGGCACCGTTCGAAAAACCAAGTGCCATGGTGTGTGACCCGGGCGCACCGATTGTTCTCTTGTTTTCGCAAGCACTCAGCAAGAAGAGTTTCGAGTGGCTGGAAAAACAATTGCCGGTCGGATTTTCCCTAAAGCCCACCTACGATTACGGCGGGCGCGACTGGAAGAAACCGCAGCTTCCTTCGCGAAGTGCCTACGCTATTGTCAGCAAGCAAGCCGATTTGCAATATGTATTGCCGTTATCGAAGGATATTGTGACCGAATTTGGTGAGGCACTAAAGCCAGTGCCAGACCTGCTTGTCCAAGTAGGTGATTTTTTGCCTAGCATCAGTATCAAGCCACGCTCTACATTACTGCTACCGAATGATCGTAGCGATCAAACCCTGCTTGCAATGAACCCAGACGAAAAAAATCTCGACATTGAAGGTGTTTCTATTGGTACCGATGTAAAAACTGCTAATCAAAAATTGGCATTAAAAGCAGAGCGAAATGAGGCCACCAAAAACAATTTAATGCAGGCCAATCAGTTAGTGCAGGAAAATGGCGGACTTTTTTTCGCCAAGATCAGCACCACGACTCCGCAGGCATATAGCCAACTTTATGCACCGTTTAACGTGTTATTTAGCCTTGAGAAAAAACAAGTACTGGTGTGGGCAACGCAGTGGCAATCGGGCACCACCATTCCCGATGCGAAAGCGGAGTTGATGGTGCTGGATAAACAACACCAGTTGCACGTGTTGGCAAGTGGCCGAACGGATGCGCAAGGTGTCGCCATGTTGCAGGCCGCGATGCTAAAGGACGTAGATTCGAAGGGATTGACCCTGCTGCGAGTAAGTAAAAACCAGCAAACCGTGGTGATTCCGGTTTCGGATCAAGGTCACAGTGATTGGTCGAAACCTGCACAGGCAGAGAGTACAAGTTTTGGGGTCACTGAGTTGCCCTTGTATCGCCCCGGTGAGACAGTTAAGTACCGCCTTTGGTTACGCGAAAAAACGGGCAACCGATTATTGCCGCCAGTGGATCGAAATGGCGTAGCCATCGTATTGATGGACGGCAACAACCAAAAGAATTTGCAGCGCTGGAAAGTCGATCTCGATCCGCTGGGTGGCGTATCGGCTGAGTTGCCTTTGTCGAATCTGATAACCGATGGCTATTACTGCATTCGTCCTGCAGAAGAGGATGATTACGACACTGAATATTCAGGCGCTTGCTTTCAGGTAGCTCGTTTTGATGCGCAGCCGCTTTGGGCGGAGTTAAAAGCAGATAAAAAAATTATTCTAATGGGAGAGCAGCTGAAGCTCTCCATGCAGGGTGGTTATTATTCCGGTGGGCCGGCCGCGAACATAGATTTGCGAGTGATGTCGCTTGCTTCGGCAAAAAGTATCGAGCAGGTATATCCGGAATATTCTGAATTTAATTTCATTACCTCGGATACCGATGATGATGCTACGAGTAGCCCCTTCTATAAACTGAAGTTGCCGAAGTCTACAAATGCTAAAGGCCAGGCGAGCTATGATTTCAACTATGCAAAGCCACTTCCCAGTGAAGACGACGATGAGGAATCGATTGCGTTCGGAACCATAGACATCAATTTTGAAGCTCGTATACCGGGTAAAGCTTCAGCAATGAGCAATACCACCAGTACGTTTTTCTCTGAGTATGAGCGTTACGTCGGATTGAAAACCCAAGAGCATTGGCTGAAGCTTGGCGAAGACCCCGGCATAGAAGCGATAGTGGTGGACTATCAGGGCCACGCTGTTAAAGACACCGCCATCAAACTGGCCATTTATGAAGTACAAGACAAAAAGCAACTTCACGTTGCCGATTGCCAGCTAGTGAGTGGTCAAGCCGGCAGCTGTAGTTTCATTCCATCCAAGGCCGGAGTCTATCTTTTCAAAGCGACTAGCAAAGGGGCTGCCAATGTTGAACTGACTCGCTACGCCGGCGAATACACCCCTCCTCAACCAAAAGAAGATACCGCCACGGCAAGTTTGGAATTGCTGACGCCTGCCGATAGTAATAATTTGGCTGTCGTTATGTTCAAACAGCCTTATGCATCGGCGAATGTGTTGTTCACCCTGCAATACGATCAAATTGTTCATTACTGGGTGCAAGAGATAAGCAGCGCAGAAAGCACACTGAAAATTCCCCTGAAAAGCGAATGGGCTCCCGGTGTAACCTTAGTGGCACAGGTCCGTCCAGCCAATGCTTCCAGCGTGTTGGCCGCAGCTAAACAAGAAACCTTAAAAGCAGCTGTTGACTTGAATATTCCAAAACAAGTCGTGACGGGTATTACGGCAAGTGCCGACAAGCAAGCTTATCTTCCCGGCGATATGGTGCAGTTAAGCTTACACAATAATTCGCAATATGTGCGTCATGCTACCGTGAGCGTGCTTGATGATTCAATTTATCAGCAAGCTTGGGAAATTAAGGAATTTCAATCGCCCGATTGCAAATATTTTCTTGGCCTACTAAAAGATTGGTCGAGTGCAACTTGGTATGGATTGGATCATTGGGAAAACCGTCGCGATGCGCCTGAGTTAAAAATCGAGTTGCCGAAGAGCACTGAAATTCAATCGACAAATACCGAGACGGCACAGCCAGTGTTCGTCCTTACGCGCGAACAAATAACGGATACCAGAACAAATAACGTCTACGATGTTCTCAACTCAATCAAAGCGAGTGAAGGCAGTGGATTGAGTACAGTCACTACCGATAATTTCTCCCGCAACAAAGCTGCAGTGGTATATGACGATGATGAGAGTAAAAGCCTAGACCGTGTTGAAGTCGTAGGCTCCAGAATAAAAATGGCCGACGTGTTTCTAGTGACTGCGTCCGATACCAAGCATGCAGCGCGCAGTGAAAACAGTAGTGGCAAACCGATGCCACGAGTGCGTAGCCAATTTCAGGATGCTATCTACTGGAACCCCGATATCACGCTGGCGCCGGGAGAAACGAAGGTGCTGAACATCAAGCTGCCCGACAATCTAACGCGTTGGCGCGGCCTGATTTGGACCAGTGATGACAAGGATGGCTTTGCTCAGGAGCAGGTGAGCTTTGAAACTAACTTGCCGATAGAAGTACGAACATCCTTGCCTGGGCAGCTGTATGTTGGCGATAAGGCTAGTGCACAAATTACCGCACGCAACCAGAGTGAAACGGCACGAGACATGGAGCTTTCAACCGCAATATCTGGCTCAGGCGTGGAGGCTAAAGACACTAAGCAAGGGAGTGTCGCTGCTTATGCATTACTGACACAAAATTTGGACTTCGCGCCACAGCAAAATGGCTCGGTAGAATTATTGGCCATAGCGGAAAGCTCGGCGGCCAACGACGGTGTCTATAGCCAAGTCAACGTTAAGTCACGGGTAGGCGAAGATGCCATGCTGCAGAGTGGCTGGCTTGATCAAGCGACTTTGGATTTGACGCTACCGACATTGCCATCATCTGCCACCAACGCGCGTCTGGACCTGACAGTAAGCCAAGGCTTTCAATCATGGACGACGGGTTGGTTGCAAGACTTGCATGATTATCCACATCGTTGCTGGGAACAAACTTTAAGTCGAGCTATTGGTGCGGCTTATGCCGATCAGCATCCACAAGGCTTTACTTGGGCAGATCGTAAAACAGTGATCAACGACGCCGTCCAAGCCGCCGCGAGTTTCCAAGACGAGGATGGAAAATTCCATTATTTCCAAACCGAAAGATTTAGCGAAGTAAGGACAAGCTACACACTTTCTGCCTATAGCTTGAAAGGTTTCGCCTATTTGCGAAAGCTTGGTATTAGCGTTCCCGACGAAATCTACGACAACTTGCAAACGAATCTGGCTGCGGCATTGCTTGAAGCGGGTAAACAAAAAGATCCGATTCCATCCTCCGGTATCAGCTATGAAACCGCTGCGACTATTGCAGGTGCCTTGCAAGACTCCAACTCACTGAAACCAGAAGCCTTGCAAGTTCTTTGGTCGCATTGGGATCAACTGAGTTGGTTTGCTCGCAGTGAATTATTGCTCGGCATGGCGAAAAGACCGGAGCTTGCCGATGAAGTGCGCCAAGGCATCACTCGCTTGCAGCAAGCCGGTACAAGAAAGGGGCTACGTAAGATATTGGGTGATCGACGCGACTTCAGTTTGTATATGGGTTCTGGTCTGCGTGATCAGTGCGCCGTGGCATCGACGCTGTGGCAGCTCGATCATAGTGATACTGGGCTAGACATTCGGAAAGCATGGCTGCGCGGAGTTTATGATCTGTATGCCGGCGGTACCGCGAGCCTCGATACGCAATCGAGTGCTCAGTGTTTAATGGCGATCCAGGCGATCAATCTACAAGCAGTCACGAGCGATGCTGCCATACAAGTACGCGCCGAGTTTGACGGCAATACTCAGCTATTAAATTTAAATCCACGGCAAGCGCAGGCCAGTATTCAAACTGCGATTAATGGTGATGGAAAACATCTTCGATTGAGTAGCGATGATCAAAAACAAGGCACGCTCAATTACACGGCAACAGTGCAGTATCAGTACGATATGCGCGAAGCTGAAGCCAAAGGCGTTGGTCTAAGTTTGCAGCGTCATTATGATATTTTGCGTGCAGGCGCCTGGGTTCCTGTTGAAAAAACCTCGATCAATGAAGGCGATTGGATCCGTGTTCGGCTTCAATTACATGCACCAACAGCAAAGTACTTCGTGGCACTGACCGATATTGTTCCGGGCGGCTTTGTTACTCGCGACATTACGCTTAGCAGTGTGGGTGGTGCCCAGCTCAACAATGTCGGCGGCAATGGTTCGTATTATTTCGGCTCACGACAAACAGCTCAGGACACCGTGAAGATTTATGCCGAATCCTTACCATCCGGCGAGCATGAAGTGTATTACTACGCACAAGCCATCCACGCCGGCGACTATTTCGCACCTCCGGCCATTGCCGAATTAATGTACGGCCGTGCCAGTCGTGCCAATACAAGTGCAGACCGTGTCACGATTCAGGCAACGAAGTAGGAACGCTGTTCATTGCTGCAGTAGGGGCGATTCATCAATCGCCCCTACTGGCCTATAATCAGCACCATGAGCGAAATTCAGAAACTGTTGGAAGATTGTTACGCCACCATTCGCAGTGATGCTGGCTTGATGGCGAAGTCGGATTGGGCGGTACGCTTTGTGCAGGCAATCAAGCAATTACAGGCCGATGAGTCTAAAGGCAAGCAGCAATTGCAAGATGTTGAAGATGCCGAGCATGCACGTGATGCTGCCAATCTTGCCCGTATGAAAACGCTAGGGCATTTGAACACTTTGCATAAAAGTCTGGTTGCCGCCTTGCCTGAAATCACTCATCACGATCCGCAGCAAGCAGCCCTTTTGCGTATTGAATGGCTATTGAAGAATGGTGGTGGCGATCCGAGTGCCGCAGCTGCGGCGAAAGCGGCCGAAATGGAAGCGCCGATGCCAAGCCGCGAAGTGCTGGAAGCGGTGCTGGTGAACAAACGCAAATTCAATAAAGAGCAACTCGAATTCACCATCGGTGAAGTGATGGTATTGACCGGTTGGGAAATGACGCCGGTTGAATTATTGGAAAAAGGTGAGCAGTGGCTCGCGCAGAAAGTGCTGGATCACCAGAACAAATAAATACAGAAGCTAGGTAGGAGGGCCCTTGGGCCCGAATTTGCGCGCTATCGACAGTACTTCGAAACGTTGTTCGCACCGATCGCCCGCAAGCGGCCTCCTACGAAATAAATCAATAGATCGCCCGCGAGCGGATTCATGCGAAACAATCATCGTTTTGAATTCATCCCCACGCATTGCATGAATTCGGCCCGCGTACTTGGGTCATCGCGAAAACTGCCCAACATTTTCGAAGTAACCATGCTGACGCCGGTTTTGTGGATGCCACGCGTGGTCATGCATTGGTGACTGGCATCGACAATCACGCCGACGCCTAAAGGATCGAGCACTTCGCTGATGGCGCGTGCAATTTGTGAAGTCATCTTTTCCTGTACTTGAAAACGGCGGGCGTAGGTTTCTACCACGCGGGCCAGTTTACTAATGCCAACAACTTTGCCGCGCGGCAAGTAACCGACATGGGCACGACCAATGATCGGTGCCATATGGTGCTCGCAGTGCGATTCAAATGTAATGTCACGCAGGATGATCATTTCGTCATAACCGCAGACTTCTTCAAACGTGCGGTTCAAATATTCTTTCGGGTCTTGTTCGTAGCCTTTAAACCAGTCGCCGTAGGCATCGACGACGCGACGTGGCGTATCGAGCAAGCCTTCGCGCTTCGGATTTTCGCCAGCCCAGCGCAATAAAATGCGGACGGCATCTTCGGCTTGTTCACGGCTGGGTTTGTCTTGTTCGCTCATGGAAATTCTCCTTGGCCAATGCAATATCATAAGCCATCTATATCGCCAGTATTTGAAAATCAGGTGATGAAGCCATGCATAATCGGGCATAAGGGGAGTGCCGATGCCGACTATCAATGCCAATGGCGTGGAATTGTTTTATACCGAGCAAGGCCATGGAGCTGAAACCCTCGTGTTCGGTCACGGCTTGCTGATGGACAGCAGCATGTGGGATTTCATCACCCCGCACTTTATCGAAAACTATCGCGTTATCTGTTTTGATTTTCGCGGACAGGGGCAAAGCGCGAAGCCAGGGAAAGGATTTGAAATTGATAACCTGGTCAAAGATATTGCAGCATTAATTCAATCAATCAGTGAAACGCCGGTGCATTATGTCGGTCTTTCAATGGGCGGCATGGTGGGCATGCCATTGGCTGCGCGCCATCCTGAATTATTGCGCTCGCTGGTGTTGCTCGATACTAGTGCGCAGGCCGAACCACGGCGAAATAAAAACAAATATGCGGTGATGACCTTGATCGTGAAAGTGTTCGGCATCAAATCGCTTGTGCCGCGTACCTTGCCGCTAATGTTCGGGAAATCCACGATGAAAGACCCGGCGTTGCGGGATTTGGTCAGGCACTGGAAACAGAAATTATTGTCGCTGAAGAAGGATATTCTCGGACCGATTGCCGGTGTTACCCAGCGCCGTGATGTGACCAGTGAGCTTTCAAAAATAAACTGCCCGACTTTAATCGTGGTTGGCGAGGAAGATAGAACTACACCGCCGATCTGTGCCAAAACTATTCACGTGCATATTGCTAATTCTGAGTTACAGACAATTTTGCAATGCGGCCATAGCAGTGCGTTGGAGAAACCGGAGCAAGTGCTAGCTTTGATGAAAGAGTTTTATTTGCGGCTTAGGTTGCTATAGCAGCTATAGCTTTTGTGGGAGCCACTTCAGTGGCGATAAAAACCTGACGCCGTGTAGATGCTTCTCTGTACCCTGATGCATCTGTCGCCACTGAAGTGGCTCCTACAAAGTAGTCCTACAAAGTTGCTTTCACAAAGTGAAGTCAATCTTCGCCACGAGTGGAAATCCAGGCAATCAAACCACCCAATGCGACAAATGCGCCGGCCAGAAAAAATGTTGCGCCAGACTGCCAGCTAGGAACAGCTACCGCTGCAACTCCGGCAAAAATATGCGTGTAAACCGGCGGCGCAATAATGCCCGCAACACTATTCAAACTGCCGATGGCGCCCTGCAAGCGGCCTTGTTGGTTTGCCGGGATGTGGCGGGTCATGATTGATTGCGCTGCAGGGTTTGCGATACCCCAAAAAGCGGCAATCGGAATGATGCTCCAGAACCAATAACCTGTGGGTGCAAAGCCGTACAGAATGAAGGCAATCGAGCCCATCGCGCAGCCAGTCAAGAGCATGCGACGTTCACCAAGCCAATTTTTTATCTTCCCGACGAGGCCGCCCTGCACGACGGCGCCCACCAATCCCACAATCGCCAAAGTGATACCGACCATTTGCGGACCCCAGCCGAAACGGTAATCGGCATAGAGCACAAATGTCATCGGATAGACTAGATGCGCCAGGCCCATTAAAAACACAACGCTGACCAGGGCGAGAATTTCAGGCTGTGTTTTCAGCCACATTAGTGATGCAACCGGATTGGCACGACGCCAGGAAAACGGGCTGCGATTTTCTTTTGACAAGGATTCCGGCAGTACAAAAAAACCGTAGCAAAAATTGGTCAAGCACAACACTGCGCCAAACCAGAATGGCCAGCGCGCATGATGCTCGCCTAGCCAGCCGCCAATACCCGGTGCTAGTACGAAACCCAGGCCGAAAGCCATGCCCAGCATGCCGAAAGCTTGGGCGCGCTTTTCCGGCGGCGTGACATCTGCAATATAGGCGTTGGCAGTTGAAAAACTAGACGAGGTGATGCCAGACAACACGCGACCAATAAACAACCACGGCAAGGTGGGTGCGAGCGCCATCAAGATGAAATCCAGACCTAGGCCAAGATTCGAAATCAAGATGACAGGACGGCGACCAAAGCGATCGGATAGTGCGCCTTGAACCGGCGAGAAGATAAATTGCATCGACATAAATGCGGTTGCAAAAATACCATGCCATTTCGCTGCTTCGGATAAATTGTCGCCGACAAAGCTGGCGATTAAATGCGGAAATACCGGGATGATTAGACCGAAGGCAAGAATGTCCAGAAATACCGTGATGAAAATAAAAGCGACTGTAGCGCGACGCGGGCCGGTAACAATCTCGGTGCTTGAATTCACGAAATTTCCTTTTAGATGTCAGAAAAGGAGGCGTTGGAACGCCATGGACGATAGAAGTATTGATAATGCAGAGGCAGCATCAATACCACCCTAGGCTTAGAACACGCGGCAGAACACGGCTTTCAGATAACGACTTTCCTGCACATGCGCCATGAACGGATGATCGCCGCCAGCACCGCTGACTTTCAAAATCTGCACGGTACGACCGGCAAAGAATGCCGCACGGCGAATCATATCGACGAATTGTTCTTCGCTAACCAAACCAGTGCAGGAGCATGACAATAAAATACCGCCGGGCTTGACCACGCTCATCGCAAGCTTGTTCATGTCGTTGTATTTTTTCAGTGCCTGAATTATTTGATCGCGGTCACGCGTCATTTTTGCCGGATCAAGAATCACGACATCGTATTCATCGCCGCGCGCTGCCGCATCGCGCAGGAACGGAAACAAATCGGCCTGGGTGAATTTGATCTGTGCTTTATTCAGATACGCATTTTTCTTGGCGACTTCCAGAATTTCTTCGTCCAGATCAATGCCGGTCACTTCGGCCGCTTCACCGCGGGTTTTTGCGTAAATCGCAAAACCGCCGGAGTTGCAGCAGATATCGAGCACGGTTTTATCTTTAGTGAAACGCGCAAGATATTCGCGATTCTCGCGTTGGTCGGCAAAGAAACCGGTCTTGTGACCAGTGCCCGGGCTGGCGCGGAACTTCACGCCAAATTCGGTAATTACTGCAGGTTGCGGTGCATCCGGCGCCCGGAAGTCGAAACTTTCCTGTTTTTGCACATGGTCTTCGGCGAAGGAATAAAAACGGCAGCCGGGAAATTCCTCACGCAGCGCGGTATAAATCCATTCCCGATAACGAAAAGCGCCGGCCGAGAAAAATTCGACCACCAGCAAATCGTCGTAACGATCAACGACCAAGCCCGACAAACCATCGCCTTCGGAATGCACCACGCGCCAGGCATCGGAAATTTCATCGATCTTCAATACATCGCGACGCAGCTCAACGGCTTGGCGAATTTTGCGACGGAAAAAATCTTCGTCGATCGCTTCATCTGGATCTTCGGTCAGTACTCGCAATGCGATTCTGGAATGACCATTATAAAAACCACGGGCACACCAAGTGCCGGTGGCATCAACGATATCGACAATGGTGCCGGGTTTCGGTTTTTGCTCGGGCTTTTCGACCATCTTCTGGAAAATCCAGGGATGGGTCGAACGACGCTCGATTTTGAGATAAACCGTAGGAACGATGGGGCTGTTGTATGTATTCATGGGCGCTATTGTACCCGCCCAAGCCGTCGCGTTGACGCCAACTTAACGAGACTTTGCTATTATTCCGGCCGAGAAGGGGAGTAGCTCCCGCCTCCGATGTCGTCAATACGGGCAGTTTCATTGCAAGCCCCGGCTCGGAAGACAGGCCAGTCCTGTGAGCAAGACCTTCGCCGCAAGGGCGAAGTCGTATCTGGAATTTCAAACCTCAGAACTTCACGTCCAGCATTTTTAAATATTTGCCAGGAGCTGACATGGAAAGTATTGGTACCCCGATGATGTGGGTAATTTTTATCGCGGTGGTGATTGCCGCATTGCTGGTTGATCTATTGGTCTTGAAACAAAGCGGACCGCATAAGGTAGGCATGCGTGAAGCGGGCTTGTGGTCGCTGTGCTGGATTGCATTGGCTTTATTGTTCAACGCCGGCTTGTGGTGGTATTTGAAAGGCGTGATGGGCGATATTGAAGCGAACCGGATCGGTCTGGAATTTCTGACCGGCTATCTGGTCGAGAAAGCTTTGGCGGTCGATAATATTTTCGTGTTCCTGATGATCTTCGGTTATTTCGCAGTACCACCGCAGTATCAGCAACGCGCTCTCATCTGGGGCGTGATCGGGGCGATTGCATTGCGTGCGGTAATGATTTTCGTTGGTGCCGCATTGATCGCGCAATTTCACTGGATTTTGTATTTCTTCGGCGCGTTCCTCGTGCTGACTGGCGTAAAAATGTTGTGGGCTGCCGGCCAGGAATCGGATTTAAACAACAACCCGATTCTAAAATGGCTACGCAGGCATTTGCGTGTTACCGAAAAACATCATGACGAAAAATTGTCGGTAATCGAAAACGGTAAACGCTATTTCACGCCGATGTTTCTGGTACTGATAATGATTGCCGTGACCGATGTGATTTTCGCTGTCGATTCGATTCCGGCGATTTTCGCCATCACTACCGATCCATTTATTGTTTTGACTTCGAATGTATTCGCCGTGCTGGGCTTACGCGCGCTGTATTTTCTATTGGCCGGTATGGCCAATAAATTTCATTTGCTGGCTTATGGTCTGGCGATGGTGTTGGTGTTTATTGGTACTAAAATGCTGATCGTGGATTTCTTCAAGATTCCCGTTGACGTGTCCTTGGGTGTGGTGGCTGCGCTGATTGCTTCGGCCATGTTGTTGAGTCTATGGGTGAAGCCGCGGATAGAGAAACACTAACGTAGCCTGGGTCATGGCTTCACCAGTCCGTGGGTTTAGCGACGGCCGACCAAGCGTACGAGACACATTGAGGGCTGAGGCTACCGGGTCAGGTGAAACTATGACCCGGGCTACGGGCTTGTGTTCGGCAAGACCTTCCCCATTTTGTGTATATGAACCCTTCCGATCCCGATTATGTTTCGCCAATTCCGCAGCGTTTTCGACGCGCACTGAATATCAGTCTGTGCTTCATAGCCCTGCTATTCGGCTGTTTTTATCTGCAGCAACAGAGCGATTATCAGGCACTTAGCCTGCAGCCGGGCGAGCTTATGGGCTTAGTCGGTGTCATCACTGCGCCGTTGCTGCATGGCTCGTTCGAGCACTTATTTTCCAATAGTTTTTCGATTCTGGTGCTTGGTACTTTGGCCGGTACGGTTTATCCGAAAGCCAGTATTCGCGCTGTGCCGGTAATCTGGATTTTATCGGGTATCGGCACCTGGTTCCTTGCCATCAAAGGCTTCCATCTTGGCGCCAGCGGCATCACGGTCGGCCTGATGTTTTTCCTGACAACGCTCGGTTTTTTGCGTCGGGATCGGCCTGCGCTGGCAGCGGCATTTATCGCAATACTCTTGTTCGGCGGCATGTTGTTAAGCGTGTTGCCACAGCAACCGGATATCTCTTGGGAATACCATTTAAGCGGTGGGTTGGCAGGTATTTTGAGCGCTCTGCTCTGGCGCAAACTTGACCCGGCACCGCCTCGTCGAATTTATAGCTGGGAAGAGGAAGAGGCTGA
Organism: Arenimonas sp.; assembly: GCA_039930825.1. Taxonomy (GTDB): domain Bacteria; phylum Pseudomonadota; class Gammaproteobacteria; order Xanthomonadales; family Xanthomonadaceae; genus Arenimonas. Next base: position 1,551 of record JBDTTC010000372.1, on the reverse strand, counting down.
AGAAGTTGTAGTTGACGAAGATGCCGAAACTTTCGAGCCCCCGCGGCCGCAGGAAGTCCCCGTATTGTGGCATCGCCAGCGCAATGATGAGCCTGTCGTATTGCTGTTCCGCCGCCCCAGTATGAACAAAACAAACGACCCTGACGAACACTAATCCAAACGCCCCCGCTTTACTGAATTGCCGCTCTTTTTAGAGTAGCCTATCCCTGCTAAAACCGAGGGGTAGGGCTTGAGTCTGGATTTCGATATTCGTTCGGCGATTATGGTTGGCGCGCTTTTGAATGCGCTGATTGCGATCATGCTGCTTATCGTCCGGAAAACCCTGCCCGCTAACTTTCAAAACAGTTTGAGTTGGTGGTGGTTTGGCCTGCTTTTACAACCGGCCGGTTTTGTATTGATCGCGATGCGCGGACAGCTACCGGCCGTTGTTTCGGTAGTGTTGGCCAATATGATGATTGCCGCCGCGCTAGCTTGTTTTGCAATTGCAATGCGAATGTTTACCGGCGTGCGCCAACGCCGGTCCTACGCAGTCATTCTGGTGTTTTTTGCCGGGTTTTTTGCTATTTATTATTCCGACGATTTGCTTTCACGTATTGTCAGCCTTTCTATATTGCATACCCTGTTATTGGCTTTTGGCGCCCGCGCAATCTACCGGCAAGAATTGAAAATTACTCGGGTCTCACATGTGTTGGCGGGGCTGTTTGTCATTGGTGCCTTTTCGATGGCCGCGCGTGCCGTTTATCATGTTGTGTCGCAGGACCCCATCATCGATATTTTTAGCATGCGCTGGCCAACAATTCTCAGCTATGGCATGGGCGGCTTATTACCCATTGTTGGCACGATCGGGTTCTTGTTGATGTGTACTGAACGCAGCCAGAAAGATCTAGAGCGCATGGCCAGCGAAGATCCTTTAACCGGCGCTTACAATCGTCGTGCGCTGGCGGAATTCGGCATGCGTGAAATGGCACGTGCACGCAGACACGGCATACCCTTGTCGGTCATTCTTATCGACATCGACTACTTCAAGAAAATCAATGATGAACTAGGCCACGCTGCCGGCGACCTGGCCTTGATTGAAACCGTGCGACGCCTGCAAAAAAACCTGCGTAGTGAAGATTATCTTGGGCGCATGGGCGGCGAAGAATTCCTGGTTCTATTGCCCGATACCGATATCGAGCAAGCTCAAGTATTGGCGCAGCGAATTCGGGAAGAATTTGCCAGTCAACCGATGTTATTGCTTGAACAGCAGCGTTCAATCACATTATCCGGCGGCATTACCCTGTTATCGGCAAGCGACACTATTTTCGACGACATGCTGCGGCGTGCCGATGACGCGATGTACACCGCGAAAGTATTGGGAAGAAATCGCATGCAGCTCGACAAAACGATTGCGGCGATTTAATTCTTCAAGCCCAATTGCTGGTCATGCCATTTCGACATTAGCAACAGCGAAATAATCGCGCCACACAAGCAAGTAAACATATCCCACTGGGTGTCCCAGACATCGCCCTGGGTGGCGAGGAACGCATCGGCAGCGCCGCCCCATGCGAG
>JBDTTC010000371.1:0-45657 GCA_039930825.1 Arenimonas sp. | reverse complement strand
AGGTATCAGCGGGGAATTCCCCTTGTATGTGCCGAATTATTCGTAAGCGATAGCGCTGCAGAATTTCCCATATGTCTCTCTATCTATGTAAAGGCGGCTGCCATTGTGGAAACATTCGCTTCAACGCAGTGCTTGCCTTTAATCCGGAATCATTCAGTCCGCGTGCCTGCGATTGCGATTACTGCACCATGCACGCCGCCACCTATCTTTCGGATCCGGATGGCAGCTTGGAAATATCCATCAAAGGCGACGATCAAGTTTCCCGCTACCGCCAAGGCGGCAATATGGCGTCTTTCATCTCATGCCGGATCTGCGGCGTATTGGTCGCCGTCACCCATGAAGCCGATGGCGTGATTTACGGCGCAATAAACACGAAAGCCCTTACCGGTGGCGTATTATTTGCCGAAGTGAAACAGGCTTCCCCAAAGCTGCTCGGAAACGAAGAAAAAGTCGGCCGATGGAAGGAAGTCTGGTTTCAGAATGTTTCAATAAAAATTGCCGGGGTCTAGTGCTGCAATGATCAAAAAAGTCCTGCTCGGATTTATTATCGGTATCGGCTCTGTGGTGCTGCTGCTTGTATTGGCCTTGCTTGGCTATGGTGCTTACAGCGTTTATGCCAACGACAAGGCCGACAAGGAAGCCAAGCTGCTTTGTGAGCGCATACACAAGGGCTCCGAAATCAGTACCTTCATCTCGACCGCCGATGCAGGCAAACAAAAGCACCGGCTTGTGGTTTACGAAAACAAATATCGCTTTATTTATTACGGCGCCATCTTCCATACCAGCGAATGTGTAGTCGATACTACGAACGGCAAGATAGTATCGGCGGAAATGATAGTGAACGACGATTGATGACTACTTTCAAAGACCATTTTTCCGGCCACGCAAATAGTTACGCCGCTGCCAGGCCGCGTTATCCGAAAGCACTGTTTGAATGGATAGCTTCTGAATGCAAAACACGTTCGCTGGCCTGGGATGCCGGCTGTGGCAATGGCCAGGCAAGTGTTGCCTTGGCCGATTATTTCGATAAGGTTTTTGCCAGTGACCCCAGCACCACCCAGATTGCCAGCGCCGAGCCGCGCGAAAATATTTCCTATGCGGTCGAAGCTGCCGAGCAATGTTCCTTGCCCGACAATTCTGCCGACTGCGTTTGCGTTGCGCAGGCTCTGCATTGGTTCGAATTCGAACGCTTTTTCACCGAGGCAAAACGCGTATTGCAGCCCGGCGGTTTATTGGTGGTGTGGACTTACGAAAAATCATCCGTGAATGCGGCCGTAGATGCCATATTCGAAAAACTGTATCGCGGCATGCTGGACGATTACTGGCCACCGGAAAGAACGCACGTCGAGTCTGCTTATCGCGATATCGCATTTCCATTCCAGGAAATACAAAGCCCGCAGCTGGAATTGCAATGCAACTGGACGCTTGCACAATACCTCGCCTATCTTCGTAGCTGGTCTGCCAGCCAGCGTCATCTGAAAGCAACCGGCATTGATGCGGTTAGCCAGATCGAAAATGAAATGCAGCAAGCCTGGGGAAATCCTGAAACCGTGTTGACCGTGATATGGCCGCTCACGGTTAGAGCGGGCCGTTTTTTATAGATGCAGCCAGGCGCTGGTCTTGACGTATTTTCAGGCATGGCTGAACATGCTTTTACGCTTGGTTGTTGGGGCTAATAATAGTTAGATGCATTTCCTCTTTTTCATTTACTAGCACTAAAGGAGTTCACTGCAATGCGAATCATCGTCAGCTCACTACTTATCGGACTTTCTGCTGCACTCGCTGCACAAAGTGCCAATGCCTGCGACTGGAATACAGGTAGTCGAGATCAAATGGTCGTGCTTACCGTAAGCGGGAAGAACATAGAGACTTGGACAGCCAAGTCCGATGAAATTAAGTCAGTAACCCTTCCCAGTGGATTTAAGCTCGGCGTTAAAATTGAGCCTGCTGACCAAGAGTTTTATAAAAAGCAGGCCGAAAAATTAAAATTTGTTGACGAGTCGGTCAAAATCACATTGTTTAATGTAAGTCGTAGCACGCCAAAGCAACTCACTTATACGTGGGGCGGTACGAATTCCATTCAAGGTTACGGAGCAAATGGAGGGGCCGACAGAGTTGTCGAGCTTGGCAATCCTGGCATCGTTATGACCCTTCTAAAGCCCGTCTGCGCTCAAACTCAATAAACGAGTAAACGTATCTAACTACTCAATCAAGGGGACCGTCGTGAAAATCCGACATTCGAATTTCACATCCTCTGCGGCGGTCCCTTATTTTGGTTGTTAGCGTGCATATTGACGGAGGGTCGCAACTCAATGGAAATCATTAACTGGAACTCATGGTTGCTGCGAATCGCAGTGCTCATGGCAATCAGTTGTGCAACATGTGCCTCGGCGCGGGACGAACGAGTAATAGATGACGCTGCTTATACGAAACCTAAAAGCTTAGTCGAAGTTGAGCCCGGTCGCCGGTTGAATCTCTATTGCACGGGGAAGGGCGGACCGGTAGTAATCTTCGATGCAGGCTTGGGAGACAGCACCAAGGCTTGGGGATTGGTGCAGCGCGAGATAGCGAAAGAGGCAAAGGCATGCTCGTATGATCGCGCCGGCCTGGGTTTCAGTGACCCCGCCAAGGTCTCGGGAACCAGTAGAAACGCGGTTAAAGATCTTCACCGGCTTCTCCAATCGGCCAAGCTCGCTCCCCCATACATTCTTGTCGGTCACTCATACGGTGGAATGAACGTGAAACTTTATGCGGAAGTCTTTCCGCTGGAGGTCTCAGGCTTAGTATTGGTAGATCCATCACATGAAGACCTAGGGAGCGACATTTCCGCACTTGACCCGGAAAGTGGCATCCGTAACAAAGAATATCTTGCCGACTTGAAGCGCTGCATTGCTTTGGAGCACACCGAACTGATTGAAGGTTCGGACCTCTACAAATTATGCGTCGGGCAGACCGGAGATCGATATAGCAAAAGCATTAAGTCGGCTGACCTCGCGTTAGCTGTAACCGATGCGCGAATTGCTGCTTGGATATCCGAAATGAGCAACGTCTGGACGGAAAGTGCTGACGAAGTCCGTTCGGCGTATCGGAGACTTGGAGACATTCCGATTATCGTCCTTACGAAGGAGCCCGCCGCACCTGGAGAAAATGAATCTATTGAGCTCCGGGCGCAAAAGAATAGCGTCTGGATACGCTTGCATGATGCGATTGCAGGCATGTCAACGCGCGGAGAGCGAATTACCGTTCCCGATTCCGGGCACTATATTCAGCTTGACCAACCGGCCACGGTTATTGCAGCGATAAGGCGCGTCCTCCAGCGTACGAATCAAACAGATACGACAGGTGCACACTAACTATGCAATCAAGATGACTTCCGTGCGTAAATTGGTTTCGAGTTTCACACCCGGTGCATCGGCATCTTATTTTGCTTGTTAGGCCCACTATCCAATGCGAACAGTCTTTCTTCTTGTATTAACTATCTGCTTCTCACCTGTCGTTTGCGCTAGCGAAAACTGGGACTTCGCCGCAGCACAAAAGGAACGGTGCTCCGAGGGAGGCCAGCAGCAGATGAACTCGTGCCTGGCAGCTGAATACTCCAAGGTCGACGTACAGCTGAATGAACTCTATAAGAAGATCACTGATGACCTAGAAGACCCCTCGAAGCTTCGCAAGGCTCAAGTGGCTTGGCTGCGCTTCCGCGATCGTGATTGCGAGTATGCCAACTCCGGCCTTGGCAAAGAAGGCAGTTTGTATTCATTTGCACAAAGCGCGTGCTTCATCGACCACACGGAGAAAAGAATCCGCGATCTTCAGCAATATTTGAATTGGAACTGCAATGGCTGTCCTTCACGCAAGCCGCCGCGAGCCCTAACAATTCATTCAATCCGACCGCCGGTGTCGGGCTAGTCATTTCCAACTGCTGTCGCGTGCCGGCGGCTTAATTCAGGCGCTTTAGAGCCCAACTCTCAAACTTCAGATTAATTATAAAAGGATATTAAAATGGCAGGTCCCGCACGTGCTGGTGCTCTGATTTATGCAAAAGACCTTTCCCGCGTTTCTGAGTTCTATCAACAGCTATTTGACATGAAACTACTTAAAGCGGATTCAGAGCATCATGTCATCGAGTCAGCCGACATCCAGCTTATTATTCATGCCATACCGGCACACATCGCGAACACGATTAGTATTTCCTCGCCGCCAGAGCCTCGCTCAGAACAAGCCATAAAGCTTTTTTTTACCGTACCCAGCATTTCAGCTACTGAAAAAATAGCAGCTGCATTCGGCGGATCATTATTTGGAGACGAATATACGGGCCCCAAGATCAAAGTACGTAATGGCAGCGACCCGGAAGGGAATATTTTTCACGTGCGCGAAAATATGCTCTAACTACGCAATCAAGGTGGCCTCCGTGAAAACCCAACATTCAGGTTTCATATCCGGTGCCTCGGCGCCCTATTTTGCTTGATAGGTACCAGATTAATGAATCGCGAAATGTTGGTTGTTGGCATAACACTACTCACCGTACTACTTGGTCTCGCGCTTGGATCTATTTCGCCAATCAACGAGCATCTCCACTGGAATCTTTGGCTTTTTCTTCCAATAAGCGGGATGGTATTCGGCGCTTTCGTTTCTTGGGTCCAGTTTTCATCTGCTAGAGCCCTTCAAATTCAAATTTCGCGACGTGTCGCTGCAATGCTAAGCCTAGGCATTATGTTGGCCTACTTTTCGACTGACATTGGTCTCTATTACTCATTGCGCATAGACATATATGGCTCCGAAAATTTACCGGACGGAAGCTATCCAATTCGGGACCTTGTTTCGTTCTTTGACTATATGGGCCTTCGTCTCGGTTCATCATCGGTCAATAACCTGCACGCAGGCATCTTCGAGCTAGGCTCTACAGGAACGACCCTGAGCTATTTCGTGGACTTGCTTGCTGTCGGGTTAATCGCTTGGTTTACTTTCAGGAAGTTATCGTTTGAGCTTCCATACTGCGGCAAATGCGCTCGTTACATGAATAGCATCGAGACTCAAGAAATTCTTCTGCCTTTTGGCACAAATATCGGTGAATTTCGCAAAGAGATCGGTGAGCTTGTGAATAACGGAGAAAGGGAAGCAGTTCTATCGTTCCTCCACAAGCATGCAGCGAAAGACGATTTCGAGAGGTGCAGAGGCAAAGTGGCTTTGAACCAGGCATCTTGTAGAATCTGCGGAGCACAGATGGTATCGGGAGTCTTTCATCAGATCGAGCGATTTGACTGGCTTGAAGTATCTGGTAGTTCTTTCACTATTCTTCAAGAACACGGCAGCATCGCTGACAACTAACTAATTAATCAATGAGACATCAATACGTGAGGTAACAGCCGAATGTATTATCCGGTGCGTCTGCACCTTATCCAGGCGTTCGGCCTTGTAGCAAAGGGCCAGAACACATTTGCAATTGCCAGAAATTGCGCTGGCACAGACAATTCGACACTCGTACAGTAAGCACCTATCCTTAGACAAGCACTGAGACTCGGAACTCCACTTGCTTCGGATGGTTATGAACAAGAAACTAATCGCATTATTTGGCACCGGCTGCTTGGCAGCTGGGGGGTATTTTCTGCACATAGACGAGACGCTTGCGGGCGCTCTATTTTTGGTCATCGGCCTAGTCGCAATCGGAGTGGTGCTACCGCCGACTGACCATGACACCACGGGGGGCTCAGGTGCGTCCGATGCCAACTAGAAATTCAGCCCCCTTCAAGTGCCACGCGTGTTCTTCAAATGAGCCGTACTAATATCACGAGTAATATTATAACTAGTCGATCAAGGTGACCGCCAAATGAATCCAATTTTAAATCACCATCCACAGTTGCAGTATCTTGCGTCGGGCGCTGGGTATCCAGGCGAAAATTCGTGAATACCATGCAAAAAACATGCAGAGCAATGATATTGCCCTTTATGCTCGCGGCGCTATTCGGTTGCAAGACGGCGCCAATTCCAGCGTACGAGGATCGTGATCAACCCGTGTCCTTGAAAGATCTCGAGATTCTGGATAAGGCTGACGCTTTGTTGGCGAACGAATCTGCATGGAATAGAAAGGATACGAGGGAATGTCCACCCGAAGCAAAGTCGCTGAGCATTTTTTGCGCCCTCCAAAAAGCAAGCATTGAAGTTCTTGGCACATATGATCACAGGCGTGCGGCGCTTCAAGAGGTTCGTTTTGCTGTCGAAGATGCCACAAAGGGACGTGAGTTTGAGCATCGCCTCATGGACTATAACAATCTTGCAGAGACGCAATTCAGCGATATCAAGGGCATTCTTCTTGCTGCGCGGGCCAAGGTGGTAGCGCGGTTAGCTGCCGAGAAGCAATAGCCACCAAACAATTCATTTAAATCGACCGCTGGTTCGTGCTATTCATAGGCAACCGTTGCGGCGTGGCGGTAGCATAATTCGAGCATTCCGCGTGCAGGATTTTCAATGAAGAATCGAACCGTAATATGGGCACTTCTGGTTGGCGGCACTATTGCCGGAATGCTCGACATTCTTTTCGCAATTACTTTCGCCGCTTACAACGGCATGGCTCCAGATCGTTTGCTTCAAACAGTAGCAAGTGGTGCACTAGGTCAAGCTGCGTTTTCAGGCGGCAATTACACCGCCGCCATTGGTCTTGTCTGTCATTTTGCCCTGTCTTACTTATGGGCCGCAATATTTCTAGTGATTGCTCGGCGCGTTCCAGTCCTAGTGCGTCATCCACTTGTCTCCGGCATTTGCTTTGGCATTCTCGTCTTTTTGCTAATGCGGCTTGTCGTCCTGCCACTCTCGGCCTTTCCATTTCCCATTAAATTTAAACTGCTCGGTAGCTCTTTGGACCTGCTGTCACACATGTTTCTGTTTGGTACGCCTATTGCCATCGCCGCGAGCAAGATTTCCGGCAAAGGCTCAACTAAGAAATCAAGCTGACTTGAGTGAAAATGCTAGTTTAAAGTTTGATATCTGGTGCATAGCTGTCTTCGAGATTGAAAAACAAAAATGTGTTTGAACTAGAAAATTTGTTTTACAAAGCAAGAGGAGGAACGCGAGACATGCCCAGTCCGTATTCACGGTTTTCTGCTTTATTGCCAAGTTTGCCGGTACAGCAAGTATCGGCAACAGAATGGGCAACTGTGTACTGCGCGGCGACTTTTTCAATCTAGACTTTACCAACGGAATCGCCAATTATGCTGTTCGTACCCATTGCGCTTATCTTCACTGATTTCTACCCCCACATAAGGCCCTCGTAAATACAATAATTCAGAATCACTGATTTCGCAGTATCGTTAAACCTAAAGTATTTGCCTATTTCGCAATCAAGCAGGAGCATCTCGTGACAGACCCCTACAATTCCAACCATATCGCTACACAAAATCCTGGCAGTAATTCATTGCTAACCGATGCCATGGTCACTACTGCGTTCGAGCTTCCTGGCTATCGCGTGGTTGAAAGCCTTGGCGTTGTCAGGGGAATCATTGTCAGGTCCCGTTCCGTCGTCGGCAATTTTCTCGGCGGACTCCAGTCGCTGTTTGGCGGTGATATTACGATTTATACAACGCTGTGCGAACAAGCTCGACAAGACACCTATCGCGACATGCTCCAGCATGCCCGTCAAAAACGGGCAAATGCGATTATTGGCGTCAGGTATGACGCCACCGAACTCATGCCCGGTCTTACCGAAGTTTTGTGTTACGGCACGGCAGTTGTGGTCGAGCGCGACCGTAGCTAAGTTATATTCATACGCCGCAAACCCAGACACAAAATGGCCCTGACAGGAGTAAATTAATGAACCCTTCCAGCCAAATGCTCGCCCCCGTGATAGCTCTTGTTATTTGGACTGCCGTAATTTGGGCCTGGATGTATGCCACCAGAATTCCCGCCGTGCTCAAGGCGAGGATGGTCCTGGATTCCATGGCGCCAAGGGGCGATCAGATGGCGCAGCTTCCCGCCAGCGTTCGGTGGAAGGCTGACAACTACAATCACCTGATGGAACTACCGACTGCATTCTATGCAGTGGCAATCAGCTTGGCCGTACTTGGCGACACTTCGTACAGCAGCCTAGTGCTAGCTTGGGGTTATGTTGTACTTCGCGTTGTACATAGTCTGGTCCAAACTTTGTGGAACCACATCCCGACACGCTTCGCTCTGTTCTTCGTGTCATCATTGGTTTTGTTCGGCCTTACCTACAAAGCCGCGATCCTGGTTTTCTAAAGCTGCTGCAGCCAAAACACCATCAGGTTGCAGGTCGTGGAAATACCAAAAGGAGTTAGCCGTGACTGAAAACAAGACCAGGGAAACCGATGCGAGCGTAGAAGAATATCTGTCCGCGATTACAGACGATGCGCGTCGGAAGGATTGCGAAACCATCAGCACACTGATGTCCAAAATAACGAAGGCGCCGCCAAGAATGTGGGGTACGAGCATCGTCGGGTTCGGCAGTTACCACTACATATACGCGAGTGGTCGCGAAGGCGATGCTTGCCTTACGGGCTTCTCATCACGCAAAGGCGACATCAGTGTTTATCTGGCCGCCGGTGGCGTAAATCAGGAGCAGTTACTTGCAAAACTTGGGCGACACAAAATGGGCAAGTGCTGTCTGTACATTCGTAAACTCACTGATGTGGATTTGAAGGTCCTGAAACAACTCATCATCGAATCAGTTGCCGAGATGAAACTCCGTTATGGCTAGACCTTCTAGTGATCTTCAAGGGACACACATGAAAACAATTTTCTTCGTTACCACTATTGCCTTTGCAATTATTCCAAGCCATTTGTTTGCCTGCTCACCGATGGCGAACACGCACGTAAACTTCATGGCCAGTAATGCCGAAGAAAAAATTATTGCTCCAGGCGCGCCAAAAGTCTCGATTGAACATATGACCCGCGGTGGAGACCGCCCCGACTCTTGTTCGGATCTTGGCCGGATAATACTGGCCATCACTGCCGAGCCCGCTGCGTATGCCTACAGCTTCAGCGTTATCGAAGGTATAGCTCCGACTGATTCATTCAGCGACAAAGCCGTTATCGGTTACGATTCGAATGGCAAGCAAACGTTCCAATTCAGCTGGCTCGAAGCAGGTATAGCACCTGCTCTCGATTTTAAAGTACGTGTTACTGCTTATTCGAAAACGGGTGGCAAGGGCGGGTTTTCGATAATACATATCCACGATGACGGTAGAAAATAATTACCATCGAAGTAATGACAGAGAGAACCTGCAATGTCTGATCATCTTGAAGCAATTAAAAATGTCTATGCCGCATTCGCATATGGCGATATTCCCGCAGTACTTTCGGTACTTGCTCCGAATGCCAGCTGGACTGAAGCGGAAGGCTTTCCATACGGCGGAACCTATATCGGAGCAGACGCCGTATTACAGAACGTTTTCATGAAAATCGGTGCTGAATGGGAAGGATTTACCGCATCACCGCACGAGCTGCTTGGCAGTGGCGATACCGTGATTGCACTGGGCGAATACAGTGGCACCTATAAGGTAACCGGCAAGAGTTTCAAGGCGCCCATGGTGCATGTATGGAAATTTTCCGGTGACAAGGTCATCACATTCACGCAACATACCGATACCGTACTTGTGCAACGGGCTATGCATTGATCTCGCCGTTGCCATTTTGTATTTTAATATTCCAAACAGAAAAATATTTATGACTACCAGTCCGCAACTTATTGCCATTCTCGTCATGTCGCCGCTCATTGGCTGGCGCATGTATTCGCGTATTCGCCGCATGGTCGGTCGTCAGCGATCAACATCGGTTCGGCCCTGGATTACGGCGATCGCATTTCCGACCCTACTTACTCTGATCGCGATTGCCTCAATGACGCATCCCGCGGCTTTAGGTGCCTTGCTGGGAGGCGCGGCCGCAGGTATTGCCTTGGGTATTTACGGACTCAAGCTGACAAAGTTCGAAAAGACCGAGGAAGGACTTTTTTATACGCCCAATGCGCATCTTGGTATTGCATTGTCTCTATTGCTAGTAGGCCGTCTGATTTATCGCGTCGTACAGGTCTCCACTATCGCTTCAGCAAATAGTTTCGGCAGCAGCCCGTTTACACTGGCAATTCTGGGAACGCTCGGCGCGTATTACGTGACCTATGCAATTGGTCATTTGATGTGGCGTAGCAGGGTGAATCGAGTCGAAGTTTGATTGTCTGAGGTAATCCGTAGGGGGCGCTGCTTGCTGCGCTCAAACACACGACATCCGGCCCACCCGTAGGGGCGCTTGCTTGCCGCGCCCAAACATCACGACAGACCATGGGTGCAGCAAGCAGGCGCCCCTACGGTATGTAAAATCAATTATTCGCGCCAGCGACAAACAACATCATGACGACAAACAAAACCAGCATCACGGCAAAGAATATCTTGATCCAGCTCTTTGGATATTCACCTGCCAGCGATCCGGTATAGCCGTTTGCAAGTACCTGGAAATTTTTGCTGCCGTAGGTATAAGTCACCAGCCAGACCGGCACCAACACATGCTTGAACGTGCGACCCTTAAAATCGGCATCGACATTCAAATTTCGGTAGGTATCGCCGGGTACTGCCGATCCGCATAAGGCTTCGGTTTTTTGCTGCATGTCCTGTTGATTGAGATCGGCCGCCTTGTGCAAATCGATTTGATAGCGCTCGACCGTCCAGCCGCGAACAAATTCCGGCGAATAATTTTTCAGATCAGTCAAGGTCGGGAACGGTTCGACTTTTCGCAGTAATTCAGGATGCACGCCGGCAGTGCCGGGAATTAACTCGTCATCAAAAAAATGATCCAGATCACCGTTAGCCGGTACCCAGCGGGTATGCCGCACCTGTTTGGTTTGCGTGCGACCCTGACCATCGCGATAGCTTTCGGTAGTGTAGTAATAATGGCCGGCTTCCGCCGTCCAGTCGGCATGCACATGCGAATCGAAGGTCCAATATGGCAGGTACACACCTTTCAATGTATCGGTCAGTGCGCTGTTCTTTAATTTATTCGGTGCAAACCAATGCGAGCCATACCATTTACGTATGCTGTCACGCACTTGTCCATCACTAATTTTGAACGGCAATACATATTGCGGTGTAATCGCATCGCGCTCGCTTTCATGATCGATAATCGAAGGCGAACCGCAAAACTCGCAGCGCTGAGCTACCTTGCCACCGATAAAAACCGAAATTGCCTGACAACTTTGGCATTTCACTTCACGTTTTTCTTCACCCCAACCACGTTGATCTACGGGATGTTTTTCCAAGGCAAAGGTCAGATCATTCTCAACAATATCGCCCGGCGAGCCGGCTTCGGCATTTTTCCAGGGCACAATCGTGCCGCAATAGGGGCAGGCCAGTGATTGCTTGCCGGCATTCCATTGCAAATCCCCGCCACATTCCGGACAGGGATGTTTGCCAACCGTCGCGTTGCTCATGCGCCTTTCAGGAATTCTTCAAGCGCACTTTTTGCAATGCGATAAGCACTGCCGATTTTTCTGGCTTTCAAATCACCGGCAGTAATCGAAGCCATCACGTCTTCAACCGAAACACCCAGTGTCTGGGCCGCTTGTTCCGGTGTCAGCACTTCCAGGCCACCTGCGGCTGGTGCAGCCGTTGTCTGGGCTGCCGGTGCTGCGGTATTTTGTTGCTGCATGCCGCGCGCCATTTCCTGCGCCATCGCAAAGCCCACACCCATTTGTGCGGTGGTAGCTGCGGCTGAAGCTTCGCCGCCCATCGTCATCGATTGGCCCATCTGGTATTTCACGTAATCATTCAAGTTGCCAATCACGCCCATGCTGGAACGCTTGTCGATGGCCTGCTCCACTTCCGGTGGTACGGAAACATTTTCCAGCAGGAAGCTGGTAATTTCGATGCCGTATTTTTCCACCACTTGCGGATTGATAATCGGCAACAAGGCATCGCCCATTTCGGTGTAGCGCGAAGCCACATCCAGCGCCGGCACATTGGCAGTCGCGAGCGCATCGGTGAACACGCTAATAATGCGTGAGCGCATAGTGTCGGCAAATTCGTCCAGACGGAAATTCTGGTCGGTGCCGGCGATTTCTTTCAGGAATTTTGGCGCATCGATAATTCGGAAATCATAGGTACCAAAAGCGCGTAAACGCACTACGCCGAAATCCTTGTCACGCATCATGACCGGATTCGAGGTACCCCATTTATTGCCGGTGAACAAACGCGTGTTGATGTAGTAAACATCGCATTTGAACGGGGAATTAAAACCGTATTTCCAGCCAAGAATGGTGGAAAGAATCGGAATGTTCTCGGTACTGAGTGTGTGCTTGCCGGGATTGAACAAATCGCCATATTTGCCAGCGGCAACGAATTGCACCTGCTGCGATTCACGCACGATCAGCTGGGCGCCGTTCTTTATTTCCTTATCGTCATCGGGAAAACGATACGACAGCGTGTCTCGTGAATCATCGGTCCATTCGATAATTTCGAGTAACTGGCCCTTGAGGAAATCGGTAATACCCATGGCAAACTCCTATTTAATGAAAGTCCGGCATACACCGGAAACTGGATTCTATCGCCAATCCTGCAAATAATCCTGCGTGATGCTGGCTGGCTGGTAAATATGACTATGACTCCCGTGGAAGCGCCCGTCAGGCGCGAAAAAATCTGCGATGACTTCTAGTTCAACATGAGTGCCGGCTCGCCAGAGATTGTTGGTTCTAGAGCGACATCTATCACTTCGGAAATAGTTCCAATTACAAATGATGACCCTTTAACTGGTCTATCGAAACCGAATAGCTCCAGGCATCAAAGTAACGCTGTCATATGAACAACTTTGCTGTTGCAAAGCATTGTCACTCTTCACCAGAAGACGATACTTCTAAATCTGCACACCTCATTGAAATATTCGCGCCTGACGGCGCTCCCATGAATGCGCGCCATTGTCATCACTAGCAGCTAAATGACGAACGCACTCGGCCATTGTGAGCCAACACGCTCGATCTTGCGTTGGCATTGTGGGCAGGGAAAGCCGCTGATGTTTTTATCCACTACCAGATGGCAGCCACAACCATCGCAATTAATTCCCTGCGTAACTTCCAATTTACTCCCGCATTGTTCGCAAACACATTGTTTCGCACCGGCGAAAACAGGCACCTGGTTTTTGCAATGGCCGCAGGTCAGTTCGGTCGCGTCAAAGTTTTCCGCTTTCAGGTATTCCTGCGCCAAACCAGTTTTTTCCAGAAGAATTTTCGCCGTATCTTCATCGAGATAGGGCAGCCAGCCCTGCACGAACAGGGCGTTACCGACTCGCTTCAGAAGCGGTGCCGTCGCACCATCGGGGTGCGGCGTGTATTGCTGCTGCATCTCATCGGAATAACAGCGTTCCATAGTGTCGACCACGGTTTTCAATACCGGCATAAAGCTTTCCTGCGTACACCACATCTTGGCGCCTTGCTGTTTCCAGACCAATTTCGCAGTCGCCGCGCTCATGTCCTCGGATATTTTTTTCGACACCTGATCAAAGGCGGAGGCCGTCGCACATTCGGCCATATGGGCAACGTACTGTTTTTTGAAATCGGAATCTTTCACACGTACCGGCACGGCATTCGGACAGGCACCGACCCAGGCATCGAAAAGTTTCATCTGGTTGTCGAGATATTTTTTTCGGTCATTGGCCAGCACGGCTTTTTCGCATTGCGGCTTCAATGCCGCTGCCAGTTTTTCATAGACTGGCCCGGGCAAATCTTTTGGCTGCTCGCAGGCTTTCTTGAAATCGTAATCGGCCAAGCTGCCGCAAAAATCACAATACACGTAAGCGGTAGCCGATGGCCGCGATTTAGCGGCACCGCAGCTCGGGCAGCGGCTGGCAATATAATAAACAGCTTGCGAGGTGTTTTGCTGGTTCATGTGCGCGTAGTTCGCTTACGTGGTTTTAAGCTTAACGTAAAAGCGGGATGTTTCCAGCCAGTCTCAATTCCTACGCATTATTTCCAGAAGGGAATGATAAGGACATTCGCTTTTTCCGGTTTCTCATCGTCTTCATTTTGTTTCAGCGATACCAAACTCAATTCATGCTTTCCCGATTCTATTGTTTCAATCGGAATCATCGCCATCATGCCGCGCTGACCGGTTTGCGGATCGCTACTTGCCATTAAATCGACGGGCATTAATTTACCGTCAATCGAAATCGCGAGTAGTTTCGATAGACAGCTTAGCCCTTCTCCTAAATTCGCTGCCTTTTTAACCAAGGCCTGCGGGCATTGTTTTTGCAATACCTCGTTATAACGTCTCGGGACATAAGGCACAAATAAACGCAAATAAGGGCCACTGCTTACCGGGCTTTCGATATAAGGCAGGACTGACTGGCTGCCGGCTTGTTCCCGAAGCGATGCGTAGTAATTGACGGGAGCTTCCAGCCCACTATTTCGGCCCGAGGATGGCAAGGCATCGTAGGCTCCGCCATCGAGACGATTTAGCGATAGCAATAACATGCTTCCGACCCCCATGGCTGTCATCAAGGCAAACATTAAATAAGCTTTATGCCGACTTTGATTGGTTCTATACAAATTAATCAGAATGCTGCTTCGGCCAAACCCGATCGCATTGTAAAAACCAATCATTTTTCCAAGTCCGGTTCCCATTTTTCCATTAACCAGTTTGGTGCCGAAATATTTATCAATACTATAGACAAATAAATACGGGAGCATAAAAAGTCCGAGCGTAATTACAATAATGTTATCGGACTTTGCATTAATACCGAATACCTGCATTGCCAGCAGGACGGCTATCAGCAGACCCAGCAATACGCTCAGCAAAATCATGGTTAACGAAATTCCAAAACCAAGGCCGAAAACGACTGTCGCACGATTGTCGGCAATCTCAATTAACTCAGACATGCTGGAATTATTTTCTTCGAGATTTTTTTTGTAGATCGGGCCATAGCCACTCAGTTTTTCCCATTGTATTCCCTTTGGAAAAACAGAGCTCATACCTACCAGGGCAATCCAATAGCCGCGCATGAATAAATGCAATACAAAAGTAACGATCAAGATCCAGAGCGAGAACTGAACATAGATGCTGAAGATTTTAATCGCTTGATAGACCGTTTCACCATGCATCTCTCCAGCATTGGAAAGATAGCCATAAAGCGGCGCTGGCAACTGCAGCAAACTAAAAACAGTTGCACCGGAAATGAGCAACTCCATTTCCCAAGTGGGAGTTGTCAGTTTGGAAATCTGATTTGAATCCTTTTCTGCGTCGCTCATTGTCATTCCAATTAGGTGGCATTGCCTTGCAAATGCCGTGCTTGGCGTGACGGCGTGCCACCGGCAACTTTTTGCGGCCTTGGCAAAGGTCGCTGCCCTGGCGCTTCAAAATCAAAATGGGTGCGACCTCCCACGGCACGATAATCGGCAATGATGTCTTCGGCCAGCTTTTCTTTTTCCAGCCCGCGAACATCGCTCAGATAATCGAAAATAAATTGCACCATGCGCTCGTGTGCGATGGCGTGGGTCTTGCCGGTTCTATCATAGAGCCAATCGCTGAAGGCCAGAAAATTCACGAAGGCATTGTCGGCCATCAAAATCGGCAGTGTTCGCGAATAACGACCCGAGTTGGCGATGATGTCCCAGTAACGCGAGAAGCGTGACAGTCTTTGCATCGTTGCGAAATCAATCACATCGGTCGCCAGAATATTGTAGGGCGGGTCCGGATTGAATTTGAGTCCGTGTTCTTTGGTGTGCCTTGCAATCGGTGCGCCACGCAACCTCTTCAAAATACCGAACTGGATTTCATGTGGTGCCAGAGCGACCAGGCGATCAAAGCCTTTTGCAAAAGACTCAACGCCTTCGCCAGGCAAGCCGGCAATCAAATCGACATGCAGATGTGCCGTGCTATGTTCACGCAGCCAGCGGATATTGGTGTCGGCGACTTCATTTTTTTGGCGGCGCGATACGCGTGCCTGCACAGCCGGATCAAAAGTCTGGATGCCAATTTCAAATTGCAAAGTGCCGGCCGGAAATTTCGCGATTTCCTCTTTGAGTTTTTCCGGCAGATGATCCGGAATCAATTCGAAGTGGGCGAAGATGGGGTCATCGGGCGCCTGCTCGAGTTTTTTCAGGAAGAAATCTAGAATCGCGAGTGAAGTGTCCACTTTCAAATTGAAAGTGCGATCAACGAATTTGAAAGTACGAGCACCGCGTTGATACAGAATTTCCAGCTCGTTCAAAAACGGGTCGAGTTCAAACGGCCACGCGGTCTTGTCCAATGCCGACAGGCAGAATTCGCATTTGAACGGGCAGCCGCGTGAGGCTTCGACATAAAGATGGCGCTGCTTAACGTCTTCATCGGTAAATTCTTTGTATGGCAACACCAGGGCAGGCAAGGGTGCTTGTACGCCTGCAATGATTTTTTTCTCCGGTCGCTCGTCTTTCATTAATTGTTTGGCCAGTACCGCAAACGTGACGTCACCCCAACCTGTGATCACATAATCGGCCAATTCGCAGATGCGTTGCTGTTCGGTTTCGTAACTAACTTCGGGACCGCCCAATACAATAATGATCTCCGGTGCGACCGCTTTTAGCTGCGCTACCAAGCGCGTGCTTTCTTCGACATTCCAGATGTAAACGCCGATACCGATGATTTTCGGTTTGTCGGCCAATAGTTTTTCGACCATTTCTTCGGTTTTTTGGCCGATCACGAATTCGCGAATCGATGAAGCGCCATGCAATTCGCCCAGATTCGAGCGCAGATAGCGCAGGCCTAGCGATGCATGGGCATAACGGGCGTTGAGGGTGCTTAAAACGATATCGGTCATGGCTGAATTATGACGTATCCGCCCTGTTCTGGCTGCCTTATAGGGCCTGAAAAGCTCAGGGCGTGACGATAACACCACGCAATTGCGGCTTTCCAGCAACAATATCGGTCCAGACCATATGAATTCTGTTCTGTACCAATGCCATGCGCGGAAACCCGGTAGCGCGGCCATTGCCGGTCACGGCTGGCAGGCTGAAACGCTGCTTTTCCGTTTCTAGATCATGTGAATACTCTGCAAGCCAGACGTTTTGCGTTCCGTTTTTTTCTTCCATCCAGCTCAGCCAGACTGAATCTTTATTGGAGACCAAGTCAACGCGGCCTTGCACGTTTTGCGTTGCCACTTCACGCATGGGCTCGAAACTGTCGCCGGCGTTTTTAGAATAGGCGATACGCACGGCCGGTTGTTGTGCCGCAGTAAACCAGGCGACCCACACTTTGTCCTGTAATGCCGTAATCGCCGGGCCATTGACCGGGCAGGCAGGCATTTTCCAGTCATCGGCATGCACGCGAACCGGCGGCGTCCAGCGCTTGCCATCAAAACGTGCGGTGTAGATATCACGAATTTCGTTTTCTGTACGATTACGATAGACAATGACGGGGCCACGCGAGCTCAGAGCTGTTTTTGTCTGGCAGCAATCGCAGACCGACATGTCCAGCGGCCATTCCCGCGTACTCTGCATTTTCGCATCGACCACTGCCGCACGAAGCGTCATCATGCTGCCGCCGTGATCGTGGCTCGACATGTCTTCAGTCGCAATAGTCGCTCCGCCATCTAGCCATGCAACACCCAGTTGAGTTTTTGACCATGGCCACAAACTCACGAAACCGTGTTCGGCTTCAACCGGTGCATTCACCCGCATCGGTTTTGCCCAGGTTTTTCCCATGTCAATGGAGCGACGCAAAACCACATCGTAGGCATAAGTGCCCACGCCACTTTTTTCAAGGTTATGCGCCCACAAACTGCCATCGGCCAAGACCTGGGTCGCGGGAAAATCCGCCCAGTTGACGAAGAAATTTTTGCCTTCGGCAATGGTTTGCGGTGGCGACCATTTTGTTTGTTCGGAGTACCGACTTATCTTCAAACGATGGCCACCGGCAGGTATGCGTTCAATCCAGCTGAGAATCAATTCGCCGTTTTCGGCTTGACTCAGGTTGGGTTGTGCAGCATTGACCATTGCAGGCAGCGCCCATGACGCCGTAGTTGCCGCATGGCAAGCGTGCGAGAAGAAAAGGCTCAAGACAAACAGGCAATAACGCATTGAAAATACTCTCCGAAGCTACTGCCATATTACTGTAGCTTGCACCCCGGCCAAACCTTATACTCGGCACAAACTTATTTCTGGAAATCCTGACATGTTCACGCCCAGACATTCTCGAAATCAAAGAGATTGAGAATGAACGGATATCGTGGCCGTAAAAATCATCAAAGAAAACCAGCGAAGACAGCATCCGGAAAATCGCTTTACCCTTGGGCTGGGTCGATGTAAAGGTTTGTGCCGTGACCGGTATCTGGTCTGGTTTGAAACTGGTCGTCAGAAAAGAACTACGTTGAATTCAGAATGCAAGACAGGAGATCGCTATGGAATTGAGCCATTACCAGCTACCCAACGACGCCATGTTGGAAGCTAATCGCGGCAACTTGATTGAAGCGATCAAGATAACCCGCACCGGGACAGGTCTGGGTTTGAAAGAAGCCAAGGATCTGGTCGATGCCTATGTCGCCGGCACGCCGATTGATGCACAGGCTTTTGTGTGCGAAGGCAGTTCCCAATTACCGTCTGCCGCTATTAGCGCAATCGAAAGCGGTAACTCGATAGAAGCCATCAAGATTTTGCGTGCTGAAACCGGCCTGGGTTTGAAAGAAGCAAAAGATGTCATAGACACCTATGTTTCGCGAAATCCGGTTGCAAAATCGCGCAGCCAGACTATCGTGATAGGTGAAAGCAGCCAGATCGGGAAGATAGCCCTGATTGCATTATTGATTGCCGGCGTTATTGTGGCCGTGCTGGCGATGACCGGAAAATTTTGAGTTATCTAACTCATCATGTGCATGATGGCGGAAGTCATGACAAGCAAAAATCCAACAAATAGAAAATAACAGACCAGCGCTGTCGGCAAGGTAGCGAATGCCCTCAGCCAGCCCGACCATTTCTTTTGAGAGAAAACGGCACGGCAATACCAGAACCAATATAAATATGGAAAGAAAAACAATGGCGCCACCAACCGTTTGTCCGCGCCAAGCCATTGAAACAAATGCATCATCGAAAACGCTACCGTACTCAGTAATACCAAATGCGCCCAACCGTATGCCGCCACCACCAGGTGCTCGGCAATGTTATAGCCTTTGTCGCGGAAAAAAATGCGCGTACTGAGCGCCAGCATGGTTACCATCGGCAAATAGACCAGTGCATTCCAGTCGCTGACGAAGGCTTTTGCAGATTCCAAACTGCCGATTTTCAGGCTGCCGACAAAACCGGCAACGAAATCATCCAGCACCGCATCGTTGGGAAGAACCAGTGACAAGGCCAGCATCACCACGAAATATTTTATCGGGCTGTAATAACGAAGGTTATCGCCTTTCACGAAACCGGAAACCACTTCCTGTGGCCTGGCAAACAAATGCCAGACCGTAATAAACAGGCCGCGCTCCGTACCGAGCACATCTTCCCGCAGACGATGCAGCATATAGGTCAGGCTGAGTCGTTCAGGTCTTTTACGAACACCACAGTTTTCGCAACGTGGCGATGCTTTCAAGTTGGAATCCGGATTTATATTTTCCATGCGGCAGCATTGATCGGTCAGATGCCGCGAGTATAAACCACCGTAGCAGGGCCCTTGGGCCCAGCCGATTCAATTACATCGGTGTGCGCTGCCGCCATTGCAGGAGGCAGCTTGAGGGCAACACGTTCATTTCGCAGGCACAGCACCGGCAAAATCACAGGCCAATGCTTTGTAAACCAGGGCAAGCGAAGTTGCTTGTGCGGTTTTTGCCTGCACATTGGCATCTTCTACATTCAGCAGCGTGCGCTCAGCATCGAGCAAGCTCAGGAAGTCGGCAGCACCATTGTCGTAACGCAGTTTCGCCAGGTCACGCGCTTTGCGTGATTGCACGGCAGCTTCCTGCAAATATTGCTGCGAACGATTGCTGGCACGATATTGCGCGAGCGCATTTTCGGTATCTTCCAATGCCAGCAACACGGTTTCCTGATACAAGGCTGCCGATGCATCGGCACGCGCTTCGGCGGCTTTCACGTTTTGACGCACACGCCCGAAATTCAGAAAACTCCAGCTGATTGATGGACCGTAATTCCAGCGCTTGCTACCGCTATCGCCTAAATCACCGGCGCTTTGTGCGGTCCAGCCGAAAGCGCCGAGCAAGTTCAATTTTGGAAAATACTCGGCGATTTCCACACCCACTCTTGCATTGGCGGCAGCAAATTTCTGTTCCGCTGCACGCACATCGGGACGCCGCTTGATCCATTCTTCCGGCGTGCCGATGGAGCGCAGCGCGGGAAGTTCGGGCATATCGTGACTAGTCGCGAGCACTTCACGCACGGCAGTGACCGGTTGCACGGTCAACACGCCAAGACGTTGTTCTTGCCGGACGATTTCCGCTTCGATATTCGGAAGCTGTGACGTGGCCTGCAATGCCAAGGCACGGTTTTGTGCCAACTCGAGTGCATTGCCGCGGCCTTCCTTCAGGCGTGCTTCCAATACACGATCGCTACGTTGCAGATTTTCGATATTCAGTGTCTGAATTTTCAGACGCTGCTCTGCACCGCGCAGTGCAAAGAAAGCTTGTGCTACTTCGGCACTCACCGACAGACGCGAGGAATCCAGCAAATAGGCATTGGCATCGGTTTCACGGTTGATCGCATTTTTCTGCTGCCGCTGCCCGCCGAACAAATCGATTTCCCAACTCGCATCAAAACCGGCTTTATAGCTTTCGGTAATGCCAGTACCGGCTGGAATAAACGGATCCTGATTCGAGGCACGGCTCTTGTCGGCATCGGCACCAGCGGTGATCGTTGGAAACCAGCTGAAGAACGACAGGCCGCGTAAAGCGCGGGTTTCTCGCAGACGCGCCGCAGCCTGGGCAATCGATTTATTTTCCTGCTGGGCGCGCGCCATCAATGCGCTCAATGCCGGATCATTGAACGCCGACCACAAAGCACTTTCGGTTTCATTTCCCTGCGTTGTTGCATCTGCTGCGCTTACTGCTTCTGCAGCTTGCGCCTGATCAAATTTTTCAGGCATGGGGGCATCTGGTTTTACGTAGCGCGGGCCGACCGTACAAGCACTCAAGCCAATGACAATTGCCGCAGCAAGAAAAGTGGTTTTCATATTTTTATATTCAATGCGTTTCATGCGCATTCTCCAATTGTTTCGCTTTTTCTTCGCGGCGCGATGACCAGGTGCGAATCAGCACATAGAACATCGGTGTAAAAAATAGTCCGAAGAAGGTCACGCCCAGCATGCCGGCGAATACGGTAATGCCCATGACCTGACGTACTTCCGAACCGGCACCGGACGCAAACACCAGTGGCGTAACGCCCATGATGAAGGCAAAACTGGTCATCAGGATCGGACGCAAACGCAGGCGGCAGGCTTCGAGTGCGGCCTCGACAATGCTGCGGCCCTGCAATTCCAGTTCGCGGGCAAACTCGACGATCAAGATCGCGTTTTTGCAGGCCAGGCCCATCAACACGACCAAGCCAATCTGGGTGAAAACGTTGTTGTCCAGAAAGGTAGGAGCAGACGTCGGTGGCCAGATGATAAAGCTCAAGCCATGGAAGAAATTCACCAACCAGATGCCGCCAATCGCGGAGAAAATACACAGCGGCACGATCAGAATCACCGTCAGCGGCAAAGTCCAGCTTTCATACAAAGCCGACAACACCAGATAGACCAGCATGATGCAGAGTGGAAATACCCATAGCGCTGCGCTGCCCTGATTGACCTGCTCGTAACTCAAGCCGGTCCATTCAATATTCAAACCATTGGGCAAACTCTCGGCGGCAATTTCGCGAATTTTCACGATCGCCTGGGCCGACGACATCAATGCCGCATTGGTACCGGCACCGAGATCCGCCGATGGATAACCGTTGTAGCGAATAACCGGATCGGGCCCGTAACTTTCCTTGATATCGACCACGCTGCCGACCGCCACCATTTCACCGGTGCTGCTGCGAGTGCGTAGTTGCGCGATGTCGCTGACTTCGTCGCGGAACGGTGCATCGGCCTGTGCATAAACATTATAGGTGCGGCCAAACAGATTGAAATCGTTGACGTAAGTCGAGCCCAGATACACCTGCAAGGTGTTGTAGAGTTCCGACAACACCACGCCCTGTTCTTTCGCTTTCGCACGATCCACGTGGGCACTCAATTGCGGCACATTAGCCTGGTTGGTGCTGTAAACCGAATACGGATCGAAGCCCGGCGTTTGCCGCAAAATTCCGGCCAGCGCTTGCGTTTGCGTATTCAATTCACCATAGCCCAGCGAGCCACGATCCTGCACGTACAACTCGGCACCGGCAGAATTACCCAGGCCTAAAACCGGCGGCGGCATCACGGCAAATGCGAGGCCATCCTGGACTTGCGAGAATTCCCCGGTCAGCATGCCGGCAATTTCAGACGCGCTTTGTTCGCGCTCTTCCGCCGGTTTCAGACCGATAAAAATAACGGCTGCATTCGGTGTGGCAATGAAGTGCACCGCGTTCAAACCCGGAAATTCGACCGTGTTGTGAACACCCGGTGTCTTCAACGCGATGTCGCTTAATTTACGCACCATTGCATCGGTACGATCCAGCGTGGCACCTTCCGGCAATTGCACCAGTGCAAACAAATACTGCTTGTCCTGGGTCGGAATAAAACCTCCCGGCACACTGCGGAAGGCAAATATCGCAATACCAATCAAGCCGGCGTACAAGATCATCAAACGGAAGCTACGGCCCATATTCTTTTGCACGACATCACCATAGCGCACACCGGCACGAGAGAATTTGGTGTTAAACCAGCCGAAAAATTTGCCGAAGATGCCTTCGATAAAACGTCCCAGCTTGTCCGGTTTGGCACCGTGCTCTTTCAACAAGACAGCAGCCAAAGCAGGTGACAAAGTCAGCGAATTGATTGCGGAAATCACAGTCGAGATCGCAATGGTAACCGCGAACTGGCGATAGAACTGGCCGGTGACGCCGTCAAGAAACGACAGCGGCACGAATACTGCAATCAGTACCAGCGAGATTGCAATAATCGGGCCCGATACTTCGCTCATTGCTTTGTGTGCCGCCGCCAGCGGTTTCAAGCCTTCGCGAATATTTCGCTCGACGTTTTCCACTACCACGATTGCATCATCGACCACGATGCCGATGGCGAGCACCAGCCCGAACAGCGTAAGTACATTGATCGAAAAACCGAGCAACCATAGCACTGCGAACGTACCGATAATTGAAACGGGTACGGCCAGCAAGGGAATAATCGAGGCGCGCCAGGTTTGCAGGAATACTACAACCACAATCACCACCAGAATGATGGCTTCCAGCAAAGTCTCGATCACGGATTTGATTGATTGACGCACGAATACCGTTGGATCGAAGGCCACTTCCCAGGTCAGATCTTTCGGAAATGTTTTTGCCAATTCGTCCATGCGTTTACGAACGGCATCGGACAGTTCAATCGAGTTTGCACCCGGCGCTTCAAAAATTACGATCGCGGCAGCGTCTTTATTGTCCAGCAAGGAACGCAGCGCGTAGGTTTGCGAACCCAGTTCGACCCGCGCCACATCTTTCAAACGCGTCAACGCACCGCCTTCGCTTTTCAAGACGATATCGCCGAACTCTTCCGGCGTCGTCAAGCGACCTTGTGCATTGATCGAGAGCTGCAAGGGCGCGCCGCCGGGATTGGGCGATGCGCCGATACTGCCGGCTGAGACCTGTACATTTTGTTCGCGGATGGCACCGACGATTTCGGTGGCGGTCAGATTGCGGGCAGCCGCTTTCTGAGGGTCCAGCCAGATCCGCATCGCGTAATTACCGGCACCGAAAGCGAGCGCCTGGCCAACGCCATCAAGACGCGCCAGATCATCTTTCACCCGCAAGTTGGCGAAGTTGGAAAGATACAACGAGTCATAAGTTTTATTGGGCGAAGTTAAATGCACCACCATTGTAATGTTGGGCGAACTTTTTGCCGTCGTTACACCCAGTGCTCGCACGGTTTCCGGCAAACGCGGCAAAGCCTGCTGTACGCGGTTTTGCACGCGTACGGCAGCCTGGTCGATATCGGTGCCCTGCTTGAAAGTAACCGTCAGACTCATGGTGCCGTCGGAACCCGCAGCCGACTTCATGTAGGTCATGTTCTCGACGCCGTTAACCGCTTCTTCAATCGGTGCTGCCACCGTTTCGGAAATGGTTTTCGGGTCGGCGCCGGGATACAAAGCAGTTACCTGCACCGAAGGCGGCACCACATCCGGATATTCACTGATCGGCAATTGCGGAATCGCAATCAGGCCGGCAGTGAAAATCAGGATGGATAAAACCGCCGCAAAAATCGGCCGGTCGATGAAAAACTTGGACGCATCCATGTGATGTTCTTTGCTCATGATTATTTTCCGGCTTTGGCGGCAGCATCTGCAGGCGCTGGTGGTGCCTGGTCAGGTTTGTCCATTGGCACCGTGATGGGTGCAACCGGCGCGCCGGGATAGAAAATTTTCCGCACGCCATTCACGACCACAATGTCTTTCGGGTCCAGACCTTTTCTGACGACTCGCAAACCATCGACGTTTTCACCCAGCACCACGTCTTTACGTACCGTGGCGTTTTTATCACCGAGAACATAAACAAATTTGCGATCCTGGTCGGTCGATACTGCCATTTCATGAATCAGCAGCACACTTTGTTCGCCACTGCCCAATAAACGCACGCGGGCAAACAGGCCCGGAGTAAACACACCGTCGGGATTCGGCAGTTCGGCTTTCGCACGAATGGTGCCGGTACCGGCATTCAATTGGTTATCAACGAATACCATCTCGCCTTTGTGCGGATAACCGGTTTCATTGGCCAAACCGACTTGCACCGGATTGCGGGCATCACGCGAACTTTGACGCTGCCCGTTTTGCGACATTTGCTGATATTTCAGATAAACCTGCTCGTCACCATCGAAGGTCACGTAGATAGGATCCAGCGTAACCACCGTGGACAACAGGCTTGTTCCTGGCGAAACCAGATTGCCCGGCTTTACGAGCGCGGCGCCGATACGGCCGTTAATCGGTGAAGTGATTTGCGTGAAACTCAAATTCAGTTGTGCCTGCGTTACAGATGCCTGCGCGCTGCTCAAATCGGCCTGCGCCTGCTGCAATTCGCCACGGCGTTGATCAAGCTCGCCTTGCGATGTCGCCTGCTCCTTGATCAAACGCTCACTGCGTGCGAGTTCGGTGCGTGCCAATGCAACCCTACTTTGAGCGCGTGCGACATTGGCGCGTGCACTTTCGGCAGCGGCGCGATACTCGCGATCATCAATCGAAAACAACAATTGACCGCGTCTTACTTCGCTGCCTTCGCGAAAATGCACGGCAGCCAGATAACCCGAAACCCGTGGCCGTAATTCGACGGTATCGACCGCTTCAATGCGGCCACTGAATTCGTCCCAGAGTTGTACTTTTTTCTGTACGACCTGAGCCACATTGACTTGAGGCGGCGGCGGTTGCTGCTGCGCACCACCACTGCAGGCTACCAGCAAGGCAGCACTTAAAACTGAAAATGAAACCGCGATTAATAATTTATTCTTGCGCATACCCAGCCCCAAAGTTCAAAAAAAGAATTCCCGCGGGAGCGGGAGTGTGTGGATTAATTGGCGGGAAAGAACCGGCTTTCACCGGCTTTCCAAATTTTTTTATGCCTCGTAAATTCAAATGCGAATGCTGCAATTCAATTTTTGCATTCATTTCGTCCATTCCTTGGCCAGCGCTTCGATACGGGCAATCACTTTTTTACGCATCGCGTCGGGTATCACATGGCAACGGGTAATGTCCTGCCAAAACAAACCGGCTGAAGCCAATTCCAGAATCATGATGTTGATTTCCTTCGGCGTGCCTTTTTGATTACCGTAACGCAGGCGATTCATTTCGCGCACAGGCTCAAGTAATTCCTGGTCATGTGTGACCGCACTCAGCATGCCTGCGACAAATCGCCTTTGTTCGTCACTGGTGCGGGTCATGGCACGCAAGCTACCGATCAGGTCTGCGGCTTCCGCGTTATCCAGACGAGGTCGCAGGGATTTCTCCATTACGTCCCACTGCGCCATGTCGCGCTCCATTAGCGCCCGCAACAACAAGTCTTTGGTTGGAAAGTGATAAGTAATGCCGCCCCGGGTGACGCCGCTTTCCTTCACCAATTGGTCATAGGTCAGATTGCCGGCGCCTTGTCGCTGGACTATGCGCTCGGCTGCCTGAAGTATTTTTTCTTTGGAGACTGGAGGTCGGGTCATGGCAGTAACTATACAAAACGTTCTGTACAGAAACTACAGAAGTATTCTGCATCTGTCAATCTGGGAAACGAATTTCCATGAGTAAACCGGACAAGTCGATTATGTCTTTATCGAGACATCCATCACAAAATTTCGAGGTTAATACCGCTTTTATGTACTTCAATCTTTCGCCATTTTACTGCACCGCGCCCATGTAAATAATCGTGACAAAAGTCTGCCGATACTTGATGCAGACTAGGGCTGTGGCATTATGTTCAGCAGCACGGCGGACTTCCGCTGTCAGTATGGGGTGCCATGAAACTACGCTTCCTTATCGGCTCTGGAAAGTCAGCCCTGATACGGACAGCGTGTTTGTGTTTCGGCTTACTGATGCTTAATTTATTGCCCGCGCACGTTTTCGCGGCAACAATGACATCCGAGCCCGCCGACATTGCCGCATTGCGAGCCAGCCAAGCGCGGTCTGCCACCGACCTAAGACTACAGGCCATCAAATTACGCAATACGGTTAAAGATCCGAAGCACAAGGCCTGGGCTGCTCTGGCCATTGCTGAATTCGAAAATGATCTGGAAAACGCCGATGCGGCTCTGGCGGAATTGACTCAGGCCTATAACGAAGCCAACAGCTTGCAGCTGGAAGATCTGAAATTCCTGAGCTTGAATGCCCGCAGCACGGTTTTGGTAAATCGGGGACGTTCAGACGAAACCGATGCCGTGCAGAAAGAAATGAAAGCCATGATTGATGCCAGCGCTGGCTCCAGGCCGGTGTGGCAGGCGCAATGGTTGGACCAACGCGGCGTGCTGGAACGCAAGCTCGGCCATTTCGACAGCTCTCTCGATTATTTCCGTCAAGCACTCGACATTTACCGGAAGCTGAAAGACCCTGCCAACATGGCTCGCGAACTCAATTCGATCGGCGTGATTCACGGCCGCACCGGTAAATTTTCTGATGCCGTCGTATCACATACCGAGGCGCTTGAACTTTCCCGTAAAGCCGGTGACCGTGCCGAAACCGCCCGCGGTCTTCGTATGCTGGGTGTGCTTTACCGCAACCTGGATGATGAAGAACTTGGCAGTCAATCTTTGCTTGAAGGCTTGGCCTATGTCGAAGAACGCAATGTGCGTGAGGCCATCACGCTGCATGGCGAGTTGTCCAAATCACTCACACTGCTCGATCGTATGTCGGAAGCCGAATATCACGCACAACAGGCAGTCAAACTTTCCAAGTTGTCCGGCAGCCCGCCGAATCGCGTCAATTCCTATGCCCGCATGGCAGAGCTGAAGCTGGCGCAAGGTAAAATTGATGATGCCGATTACTGGACCAAGCTCGGCTTCGAGTCTTTCAACGATGTCGCCATTCGCGACCAAACCCTGCTGCTTTTCACGCAGGCAAAAGTGTCGGCTGCACGCGGCCAATCTGAAAAAGCATTGAAGGAGGCCAAGAATACCTTGATCAATGTCCGCAAGATCGGCGACAGGATTCTGGAACGCGCAGTGCTTGATTTGCTTGCCGAGCAACAACTGAAAGTCGGCGACGCCGCTAACGCCTACATCACACGCAAGGAACATCAGGCGCTGGACAAGGCTTTATCGATCGATATGGCGGCACGTAAAATTTCTGCACTGGAAGGCAAGCTCGAACGTGAGCGCAGCGAGGCAGAACGCGCCATGCTCGAACGCGACAACGCCGTGCAAGCGCTTACACTGAGCCGACAACGTTTGCTGGGAATGGCATTGATTGCCGGCCTGGCAGTGTTACTTGTGATCGCCGGCTTGCTCTACTGGCGTTATCTCAGCGTAAAACGCAGCGAGGCGGAAATCAGCGCAAGCCGTGACAAGCTCGCGAAGATGCATACCAGCCTGATCGACAGTTCCGCCGCACTGGAGCGCGTTGCCCACACCGACGCACTAACCGGACTGGGTAACCGGCACGCCGTGACCAAACGCATGGAGCAATGCCTTGCGAAAGGCACTGAACAACGGCGCGGCTTGTGCGTGCAATTGCTGGATCTGGATTTTTTCAAACAGATTAACGACAAGCACGGCCACTTGGCCGGCGATGCCGTGTTACGCGAAGTCGCTGCACGCCTTACAGCAGCAGTTCCTGCCAATACCACAGTTGGTCGCTGGGGTGGCGAAGAATTCATCTTGTTGTTCGAACAGATAAGCCATTCCGATGCAACGGCAATCGCCGAAAAAGTTAGATACGTAATTGCAGCAACGCCGGTAATGTTCGAAAACCAAAGCATTAATATCAGCACCAGCATTGGCATCGCCTGCAACCGCGATTTGAATGCACACTCAACCGACCCTTTACTGGCCGCCGCGGATGCGGCGCTCTATCGCGCTAAAAATATGGGCCGCAATCGGGTAGAGCTTGCTGCTGTCTGATACAGATCACATTTTCGTAACCTGATAACAGCGGATTTTCCGTCACAAAAACCCATTCGCTGAATACGCCTGTATGCCATTGGTCACTCTTGACGGGCTAGTGCTATAGCAGCAACATCGAACGCTTGTCTCATTGTAATTTTCGCAATGAGTGGCTCGTGCCAGTTTGGTCAACATCGGTGGAGTAATGTGATGGATAGACGCAATTTCTTGGCTGTATCAGGCATTGGCCTGAGCGGCTTGATGATTCCCGGTTTCGGCAATGCGGTAGCTGCTGAAGTGCTTCTCACGAAAATGGATGTCGGCCGCAAGAAAGTGCTTGCCGATATCGCGCTCAACGCCGCAACTGGCGCCGGTGCCACTTATTGCGATGTACGTATAGGTCGTTATCTACGGCAATTCGTCATCACGCGCGAAAACAAAGTACAAAATGTCGTGAACACCGAATCCATCGGTGCCGGTATTCGCGTCATTGCCAACGGCACCTGGGGCTTCGCTGCCACCAGTGACTTGAGCAATGCCGGTATCGCCAAAGCCGCTAAACAAGCGGTTGCCATTGCAAAAGCAAACTCGACCGCACAAACCGCACCGGTACAACTGGCGCCGGTGAAAGGTGCCGGCGAAGTTTCGTGGGCAACACCGATCAAGAAAAACGCAATGGAAGTACCAATCAAGGAAAAAGCAGATTTACTGCTGGGCGTTAATGCCGCCGCACTTGCTGCCGGTGCCAACTTTGTGAACTCGATGCTGTTTGTAGTGAACGAGCAAAAATATTTTGCCTCGACCGATGGCTCCTATATCGATCAGGATGTTCACCGCATCTGGCCAACATTCACCGTGACTGCCATCGACAAAGCAACCGGTAAGTTCCGCAGCCGCGACAGTCTGTCAGCGCCGATGGGCATGGGCTTCGAATATCTGGAAGGCAATCGCAAACTGATTCTGCCAAATGGCTTAATCGGCTATAACGATTCCTACAATATGACTGAAGATGCTACCGAAGCTGCCAAGCAAGCTATCGCAAAACTGAAAGCGCCGTCGGTAAAACCGGGCAAATACGATCTGGTGCTCGATCCTTCACATACCTGGCTCACCATTCACGAATCGGTTGGGCATCCGCTCGAACTCGACCGCGTGCTCGGCTACGAAGCCAACTACGCCGGCACCAGTTTCGCCACACTCGACAAACTGAAAGACAAATTCAAATACGGCAGCGATAAAGTCACGATTTTTGCCGATAAGGTTCAGGCAAACACGCTCGGCAATGTGGCCTACGACGACGAAGGCGTGAAAACCAAGCGCTGGGACCTGATCAAGGACGGCACGTTGGTCAACTACCAAGCCATTCGCGATCAAGTGCATATCATCGGCGGCACCGAATCGAACGGTTGCTGCTATGCCGACTCCTGGTCCAGCGTGCAATTCCAGCGCATGGCCAATGTGTCTCTGGCACCGGGCAAAGAAAAGAAAAGCGTTGCCGACATGATCAAGAATGTCGAAAAAGGCATTTATATTATCGGCGACGGCTCGTTCTCGATTGATCAACAACGTTACAACGCACAATTCGGCGGCCAGTTATTCTATGAAATCAAGGACGGCAAAATTGCCGGCATGATTGAAGACGTGGCCTACCAAATCCGCACGCCAGAGTTCTGGAATGCCTGTACCGACGTTTGCGATGAAAGCGATTACCGCTTCGGCGGTTCCTTCTTCGATGGTAAGGGTCAGCCAGGGCAGGTATCGGCTGTGTCGCATGGTTCGAGTACGGCACGCTTTGATGGCATCAATGTCATCAGCACTGCCCGTTCCCTCGGCTGATCGCAGAAACTCAGGAGCTAGAAAATGAGCATTTATACCGAACAAGAAGCCAAAGCGATTCTCGACAAAGTCATCAAGCTATCCAAAGCCGATGAATGTACTGCCACTCTCGGCGGCGGCGTCAACGGCAATATTCGCTTTGCCTTGAACAATGTTTCCACCAGCGGCATCGTCAGTGATTGCGAGCTGGGCGTACAAGTTGCCTTCGGCAAACGCGTCGGCATTGCAACGATCAATGCCTTCGATGATGAATCGCTGGAACGCGTTGTCCGCCGTGCCGAAGAACTGGCACGTCTGGCGCCGGAAAACGATGAGTTCATGCCGGCGATTCCCAAACAAACCTATAAAGCGACGCCCACCTTCAATCAGAGTATTGCCGACATCACGCCGGAATATCGCGCGACGGTCGCTGCCGATTCGATCACGCCCTGCAAGAACGATAAATTAATCGCCGCCGGTTTCTTTGCCGACAGCGTGGGCTTTTTTGCCCAGGCCAACAGCAATGGCAATTTCGCTTATCAACAATCGACCGGCCTCGATTACACCTGCACCGTGCGCACCGATGACGGCACCGGTTCGGGCTGGGTTGCACGCAATGCCGGTGCGGTAAAAGATTTTGATGCCAACTCAGAAATCCGTACTGCTATTAGCAAGGCAAAAGGTTCGGCCAATGCGAAAGCACTCGAGCCAGGCAAATACACCGTCATTCTAGAACCCGCAGCTTCGGCCGGCCTGATTTCTTTCATGATGAATGGTTTCGATGCGCGCCAGGCCGATGAAGGCCGCAGCTTCCTGACCAAAAAGGGCGGCGGCAATAAAATGGGCGAACAAGTATTCGATCAGCGTGTCAGCATTCATGCCGACCCTTGGGATGTCGATGCTCCCGTAATGCCTTGGGATGGCGAAGGTTTGCCACGCGAAAAAATGCCGATCATTGATAAAGGCAAAGTCTCATACCTCGAATATTCGCGTTACTGGGCCAAGCAGAAAGGCAAGGAAGCGAAAGGCTCACCGGGTAATTTGATTATGGCCGGCGGCACCAAATCCACCATGGATCTGGTCAAAGGCACGGCGAAAGGTATTTTGGTCACTCGCACCTGGTATATCCGCATGGTCGATCCGCAAACGGTTCTGCTGACCGGTCTTACGCGTGACGGTACGTTCTATATCGAAAACGGCGAAATCAAATATCCGATCAAGAATTTCCGCTTCAATGAATCACCGGTCATCATGCTGAATAATGTCGAGGAACTCGGCAAACCGGTTCGAGTTGGTGATGATGAATCGCCATTCCTGATGATGATTCCGCCAATGAAATTGCGTGACTTTACGTTTACGTCTTTGTCGGATGCCGTGTAATTTGCAAGCATTCTTCTTGAGTATAAAAAAAAACATCATCCCCGCGCAGGCGGGGACCCAGTGACGCATTTGCCGACACCCAAAGTCGCTGGATCCCCGCCTGCACGGCGATGACGAATGAAGTGAAGAATGGAATGAGTCAAGTAACAACCACCATCACAGACTTCACTGAATGAACCGCCAGCAATTCCTACGACTGATGTGCCAGGCCGCTGCCGGAATTGCAGTCTCTCCATTGTTGTTGCGCGAAGCAAAAGCAACTACGCCCGAATACGATTTTTGGTTCACGCGTTTGATGTACGACTCAGGTGACTGGGATGTTGATCAAAGGATGCCGGCCAACATCATCACATCCTTGATTGACTACACCACACTGCGTGTTGATCCGAAAGAGCACGTGATTGCGTTGTCGGATCCGAAAATGCGGTCGGCACCGTTTTGCTATTTAGCCGGTCACAAGCTGGTGCAATTTAACGCCGATGAACGTCGCAATTTCGAAGCCTATGTCCGTAACGGCGGTTTTGTTTTCGTTGATGATTGCAATCACGATATTGATGGTTTGTTCGCTAAGTCTTTCGAAGCACAGATGGCCAATATTTTCGGCGCCAGCGCCTTGAAAAAACTACCGAAGAAACATCCGCTCTACAGCAGTTTTTTTACCTTCGATGAATTACCCACCACTGGCTTTGAATTGAACGGCTGGGGTGACGACATCGTGCACGATTATTTGAAAGGCATCGAAATCAATGGCCGTCTGGGTGTTTTGTACAGCAATAAAGATTACGGCTGCGAATGGGATTACGACTGGCGTAACAAGCGTTTTCTGGCCGAAGACAACACCAAGCTAGCGGTCAATATCGTTATGTATGCACTAAACAATTAATTAGCTGGATCACGTAGAACCGGCGGAAGTCGGGACTAGCACTAAACCCTAAGAAAAATTTCAAGGATCACGCTGCATGGACACCAACGAAACTGTCATCAAAGAAAGACTCGCGCAATTGGGCAATCTGAAATCCGCCATCGCCAACGCGATTGTCGGGCAGGAAGATGTGATCGAACAATTACTGATCGGCCTGCTGGCCGGCGGCCATTGTCTGCTCGAAGGCGTACCTGGTCTTGGTAAAACTTTATTGGTACGTTCGCTTGGGCAGGCGATGGATCTGGAATTCCGCCGTATTCAATTCACGCCCGATCTTATGCCCAGCGATATTCTGGGTACTGAAATTCTGGAAGAAGATCACGGCACCGGTAAACGCCATTTCAAATTTCAGCAAGGCCCGGTCTTTACGAATTTATTGCTCGCCGACGAATTAAATCGTACGCCGCCAAAAACCCAGGCGGCATTACTCGAAGCGATGCAGGAGCACACTGTCAGCTATGCCGGTGTTACGCATGTCTTGCCTGATCCGTTTTTTGTGTTGGCAACGCAGAATCCGCTCGAACAAGCGGGCACCTACCCATTGCCGGAAGCACAGCTAGATCGTTTCCTTTTACATGTTCGCGTCGATTACCCGAGCGAGGCGGAAGAGCGTTCGATCCTGCAACAAACCACCGGCGTCACCGCAGCCAAAGTACCGCAAGTGATGCACGCAGACACCATCCGTTCACTGCAAAAATTAGTCCGCGAAGTGCACGTCAGTGACGACTTGCTGAACTGGATTAACCGCATCGTGCGAGCAAGCAGGCCGCAGGAAAACAGCTCGAAAGAAATACAGTCCTGGGTGAAATGGGGTGCCGGTCCGCGCGCTGGCCAGGCCTTGGTGCTGGCATCGAAAGCACGCGCCTTGATCCATGGTCGTTTCGCCGCGACTCGCGACGACGTTAAAGCACTCGCCGCTCCGGTGTTGCGTCATCGTTTATTGCTGACCTTCATCGCCGAAGCCGAACAAAAATCGGCGGACGATGTGGTCGCTGTTTTGTTGAACTCGGTGCCGTTCCCCGCTTAATGCATAAACCATGAGCGCCGATCTGATTCCTGCCGATGTTCGAGCACGCCTGAAGGCTTTTCGCCTGCAGGCGCGGCGTATTTCCGGTGCCCAGGGAATCGGCCAGCATCAAAGTCGCAGTCGCGGTGCTGGCCTGGAATTTGCCCAATACCGCGCCTATGAACCCGGTGATGAACCACGGCAAATTGACTGGAAGTTGTACGCGCGCTCCGACAAATTTTTCGTGCGCGAAGCAGAGCGCGATAGCCCGCTGATTATCTGGTGCCTGATTGATGCCACTGCTTCGATGGCACAAAGCGATGCTGTGCGTCCCGAGTGGAGCCGACTGCAAGCAGCAAAAGCAATGACTGCCTGCGTTATCGAGCTTGCGTTGAAACAAGGTGATCGCTTTGGTTTGATTGCAGTGAACGACAAAGGCCTTGTCATCGTGAATGCCGGTAGCGGTACACGGCATCGCGATCAATGTCTTTTGGAACTACACAAGCTAAAGGCGCAGGGTCATTGGCCAAACGAATCCCAATGCCGTCCCGTCTGGGAACGCATTGGCGCCAATACTTTGGTACTGCTATTGAGCGACGATTATGATGAAGCCTGTGTGTCCTTAGCCGAACGTCTTGCGGTCGCAAGACGCGAAGTACTCAGCGTGCAAATTCTGACTGCAGAGGAGCGTGATTTTCCATTTCAGGGGGGCCATCGTTTTCGTGATGCTGAAACCGATAGCGAATTGCTTACCGACGCCAACGCTTCACGTACCGGGTTTATTGAAAAATTCGTTGCCGCAAAACGTACACTCGCTGCGCGCTTCGCTGCCAGCGGCATTAATCATGTTGACTATGTTCTTGATCAGCCTCTGGATGCACCGCTACGAAAATTCTTCCTGCCGCGCACTTCGCGCCACCAGGAGAGCGTGTGAACCTGGCCCTGCTTTTGCCGAGCGCCTTGCTGGCATTGTCGGCATTATTGCTGCCGCTGCTAGTCCATCTTAACCGACGCTCGGAACAACGCCCGACCGACTTCGCTGCGCTTCGCTGGATTTCTGCGCAACTGCGGCCACGCAGGAAATTGGTATTTCAGGAAATTTTATTATTGTTGCTGCGATTGCTTTTGCTCATCGCGATTGCATTTTTTCTCGCCAAGCCGGTATCGATGCAAACTGCTTCGCCACAGCATTGGGTCATGTTGGTGCCGGGCGCAAATATCGATGCTGCGAAAAACTTGCCTGCGGATAAATCCGCGAAATGGCATTGGCTGTCACCGGGCTTTCCCGATTACGAAGACAAGCCCCTTACTACGAATTTGAATGTCGGTAGTTTGCTGCGCGAACTCGATGCACAACTTCCCGCCAATACATCACTAACGCTTATCGTGCCGGAACAAATATCGGGGCTGGATGGCGAACGAATCCAATTAAGCCGTCAAGTGGAATGGAATATTGTTCCAGGCTCGATGCCGACAACACAGGTGGCCAAATACAGGCAGCCGATTCGACTGGCCATTCGCTACGACGAAGCACACTCCGACGCTACGCTTTATTTCCGCGCCGCACACTCGGTATGGCAAGCCGATAGAAAAGCATCCGAAAAGGATTCCCTCGATGCTGCCAATATTTCACTGGCCTTTAAACCAGACCGCAATGCATTGGTTTGGCTGGCTACCGGTGAATTACCCCTCGAAATTCGCGATTGGGTAAACAGGGGTGGCACGATAATTGTTTCGAAAGAAACGCTAGTTCCCGAAATGAAATCCGGCACGTCTGTTTGGCGTAATGAACAAGGCAAAGTTCTGATAATTGCCACACCGTTTGGGCAAGGCCGCATCCTGCAATGGAAACAAGTATTGAAACCCGATGCGATGCCGGAATTGCTAGACGTCACGTTTCCATCGCATCTGCAAGCCCTGTTGCAGACCGCGCCGGCGGCAGCCACACGTGCATTGGCCACATCGCAAATACCATTGACCGGTGCCAGGGCTTTTCCTGAAGCGCCGGCTTCCTTGCAAATCTGGCTGGCCTTGCTGACTGCCCTGTTGTTCATGCTGGAAAGATGGCTGGCAAACGCGCCGCGCCGCTGGAGCACGGCATGAGTGCCATCGGCTTGATACGGCAATGGCAAAACGCCGCAAAGAACAGGCAGTTTCTGATTTCCCTATTGCTTGGTTTGCCTATGGTGCCGGCAATTTATTTTCTTTCAGCGCATTATTTATCTGCCCCGCCGGCGATGATTATCGCGCTCGCCGTGATGGTCGCCGCTACATTATTTGCCATGTATTCGATCAGGGTATTCAACGATGCTTGGCTGATACGACAACTCGATATTCGTTTGCGCAATCTGGAAGACAGCAGCGATTTGTTATTCAAGCCCTCCGCCGATCTTTCCAACTTGCAGAATCTGCAACGCCAGCGCATAGAACAGCGTATTTCGCAAACTAGCTATCTGGATCTTGGCGAAGCTTGGCCATGGAAAAAAATTGCCCTGTCTTTTGTGATCGCGACCGGTCTTGGTGTATTGGCCACTTTTTTGCCGAACAGTAACACCAGCGAAGTTCACACCTTCATTAGCGATGTCGCGCCATTGTCGCCAGTGGCAGCGCCAGCCAAACTGATCGATCAAAGCATCGCTATCCGGGCACCTGCCTATACCGGCTTGTCGGCCCGTGACGAAAAAAACTTGCAGGTCAAATTTCCCGAAGGTTCCACATTGAGTTGGAATCTCGAGTTCGATCCGCAACCGGCCTCAGTATCTTTACTGTTTCATGATGGCAATCGATTGGCACTGAAGAAAAATGGCGACCACTGGCAGGCTTCTAAAACCCTGCTGCAATCGAGTCTGTATCGTTTGCAAGTCAACAACGCAGCTTTAAGCGAAGATAAGCTCTATCGTCTTGATGCCATCAAGGATTTGCCGCCCGCACTACGGGTAATCCAGCCGGATCGAAATTTGAGTCTGGTCGAATTGGGCCAGACCGATTGGCCATTAAGTTTTGAAGCAGAAGACGATTACGGCTTGGGCGCCGCAGAACTGCGCATCCAGCTTGCACAGGGCAGCGGTGAAAATATCAAATTCACCGAGCAGACCAGAAGTATTGTTGGTCAGGGTAGTCGTAGTCGAAAACGCTATTCGCAAAAACTTGATCTAACTTCGCTTGGCGTCGGGCCAGGAGATGACGTGATTGTACAGTTGAGCATCAGTGACCAACGCACGCCGCAGGCCAATACCACACGCAGTTCGAGTTTCATCCTGCGCTGGCCGGCCGAAGCCAGCATTGAAACTACCGGCGTAGAAGGCATGGTGCAAAAAGCCATTCCTGCCTACTTCCGCAGCCAGCGGCAAATTATTATCGACACGGAAAAACTGTTGTCCGAACGAAAGAATTACGCTACTGAAAAATTCGCGGTTCAATCCGACACCATTGGTGTTGACCAGCGCATCCTGCGTCTTCGCTATGGCCAGTTCCTCGGGGAAGAAGCCGAAGGCGGCCGCGACGAGAGTGCATCGCCATCGGCAAAAGAAGGCAAGGATGAACACGGTGAACATGCCGGCGAGCCGCCAAAGAAACCGACAACATCCGCCGACAGCAATCTTGCCATTGCCGCCGAGTTCGGCCATGTCCACGATATTGCCGAAGCAGCGACTTTACTGGAGCCCAAAACAAAAGCCCTGCTGCGTGCCGCTCTAAATGAAATGTGGCAGGCTGAATTGCACCTGCGCCAAGCGGAGCCTAAACAGGCGCTGCCTTACGAATATCGCGCGCTTGCTTTCATCAAAAAAGTGCAGCAGGCCGATCGTATTTATCTCGCCCGCGTAGGTCTGGAATTACCACCGGTTGATGAAACCCGTCGCCTAAGCGGTGACCGCAGTTCCGTCAAAAACCGCAATGATGTTTTGCAAGCTGCGAATAATGAAGACCTTGCTTTGATGCAATTCTGGCAATCACTGAATTCACTTGAACTTGGTGAGATCAAGAAAAACAGTGAAGCGCCGGATTTCACTGCTCTGCGCAACTGGATTCGTGAACATTCTTCGCGTTCTCCTGATTCGCTGGGATTACTGGCGGCAGTGGATGCACTGGAAAAACAGCCGGGATGTGTTGCCTGCCTTGCAGAAATGAAAGCGCAACTCTGGCCGATGTTGCCAAAACCGCCTGCCATTCCACAGCAAAGAACCATTCCCGATCCGGTCGCACAAAAATATCTGGATGCATTGCAACAGGAGCGCAGGCCATGAGCATGAATCATGTTTGCGTTGTTTTATTGGTGTTGGCAGTACTGCTTGGTGCTGCTCGCCATTTGCTTTCTTTATGGCGCAGCGAAGCATCACAGCGCCCGAAACTGTGGCGGGTATCGGCGCTTTTGTCCTTGCAGGTCGTCAGCGCGGTCTGGCTGTATTTCAGCTTATTCCCGCCACCGACTTTCACCAGCGCCGAACGTCTGGTGATTTTGACAGCGCACGCAGACATCGCGAATGCAAAAATATCCGGTCGCGT
This sequence comes from Arenimonas sp., assembly GCA_039930825.1. Lineage (GTDB taxonomy): Bacteria > Pseudomonadota > Gammaproteobacteria > Xanthomonadales > Xanthomonadaceae > Arenimonas. The sequence continues at coordinate 7,406 of JBDTTC010000371.1, read as the reverse complement.
ATTGGCATTGCCTGAAGCAGTATCATCAACGAATTCGGAACACGTTCCGGATCTGGCCACGGCATTACGACGCTATCCCGGCGTGCATCATTTGCAAATTATCGGTGACGGCTTGAGCCCGCGTGATCAGGATGCAGCACGCGGCTTATCGATTGAATTCAAGCCCTCACCATTACCGAGCGGTCTGGTCGAGCTATCGCTGCCGGAAAAAATTTCAAGCGGCGCACGGTGGTCTTTGCAAGGCCGTGTCCATCAAATTGAAAAAGCCCGTGTTGAGTTATTGGACCCGGGCAATTCCGTTGTTGCCAGCACACTAGTCAATGACGACGGAAATTTCTTGCTTGCCGACACTGCTCGTACTGCCGGCTTTGCGATGTATAAACTGCGAATACTGGATGATCAAAAGAAAATTCTCGATACCGTCAAACTGCCTCTGAATATCGTGCAGGAAAAACCGCTACGGGTTTTGAGTTTGTCCGGCGGCCCGAACGCCGAATTGAAATATCTGCGGCGATGGGCTCTGGATGCCGGCGTTGAATTGCAAAGCCAAGTCAATCTTAGTGTCGGCGTGCAAATGAATAATGCTGCGATCGCGATTAATGCCGTGAGCCTGCACGATCTTGATTTATTGATACTGGATGAACGCGCCTGGGCCTCGATGAATAGCGCTAACAAGCAATCGGTAATTGATGCATTGCGTGGTGGCATGGGTGTGTTGTTGCGAATTACCGGACCCATTTCCGCCAATAATCGCCGTGAACTAAGCGCACTCGGTTTCGCGGTTAATGATGCCAATATCGTGCAGGGCATTCATCTTGATTCTGATGGCGATAAAAAACTCCGGCCAACACTCACCCGGCGACCGCTAATGGTGAGTAGTCGCGACGGCGTTACGTTGTTGCGAGACGACACCAATAGTCCACTTGCAATGTGGCGAGCCGAAGCTCGTGGCCGGATCGGTTTAATCTGGCTAACCGATAGTTACAAATTGGTATTGAATGGCGACATCAGCCGTCATGGACAAATCTGGCAGGATGCTCTTTCAACGCTGGCGCGCACACGAAATGAAAGCGCAGTGTATTTGCTTGATCGCAATGCTCGCATCAATGAGCGCATGCAGATGTGCAATATTGCAGCGAAGACTTATGTGCAGGAACCGGAAGCCGGAATTTCCTATCTGGTGCTTGATACTGCTTCCGGATCGAAAAAGTGTGCGGCCTACTGGCCACAACATTCCGGTTGGCATATTGCAACAACCGATACACAGGAACTCCCTTTTTATGTCCGCGATGCCAATGAAACACCCGGCATAAAGGCTAATGCAATCCGCGAAGCCACCTTGTTATTGGCGGCAAAACATTTAAGCGGAAAAAATACCAGTCGCATTCCAGTACCCGGTTCGCCCTGGCCCTGGTTTTCAGGCTGGCTCTTGTTTACCGCTTTGTTGTGGTTGCTGGAAAGATCGAAGCTGGGAGTTTAGCGAAACAGTCTTGCTATCTCTCTTGCCGCCTCTTCAATGCCTTGCCAATCCGATGTTGCCAAACGTTCCGGCGTTGTTATCCAGGAACCGCCAACACACAAGACATTACCGAGACGCAAATAATCGGGTGCCGTTTTCAAAGTGATGCCGCCGGTCGGGCAGAACACCACATCCGAAAACGGGCCGGCAAAGGCAGACAACATTGCAGGGCCACCGGCCTGTGTGGCCGGAAAAAACTTGAAACAACTCAAACTGAACTGCAGCCCCTGCATCAATTCCGATGCGGTGGCTATGCCGGGTAGATAAGGCAGATTGGCGTGTTGCGAAGCTGAAATGAGTGATGCCGTGCTGCCGGGCGACACCGCAAACGCGGCACCGATAGCGGCAACGGTTTCCATTTGTCTCGTTGTTACTACTGTACCTGCGCCTATAGCGATACCCGGCGAAACCTCGATCATTGCCTTCAGTGCATCCATGGCAACGCTATTACGCAACGTCACTTCCACTACTTCAATTCCACCACGCGCTAGCGATTTCGCTACCTGTATTGCTTCTTCGATACTGCCTGGCGTGTACACCGGAATTACTGTCGCGCGCCTCATGATTTCGCGCATGCGATTATCAGCGTCGGACATCGAAACGCTCCTGCGCTACACACGCGGCGACATCGGCGACGCCCAGCAAATTGAAATCACCCGGGATCGAATGTTTCAATGCCGCTGCGGCCAAGCCGAAACACAATGCCTGCTTGTCATCCATATTGCTGATCAAGCCATGCAGCACACCGGCCGCGAAGGCATCGCCGGCACCGATTCGATCCACGATGGAAGTCAATTCAATTGCCGGTGCCTGATGGTTGCGCCCATCGCGAGTCAGCAGCATCGCCGAAAGCGAATGATGATCGACGCTATGTTGAACACGAATTGTGGTGGCCAATTTTTGCAGTTGTGGGAATGCCTTGAAGGCCGCGCTTGCCGCCGATTGAATTTGTGCTTCGATATCTGACTCGACGAATTCGGTTCCGAGAACCACCGCCATATCGCGATGATCGGCAAACATGATGTCGGCTTCAAGCATTACCTGACGCAAGATACTTGGCGCATGGCCCTGCCAGGCCTGCCAAAGTTTGGGCCGGAAATTCCCATCAAACGATACTTTCAAGCCGAGCTTGCGTGCTGCTTGTACCGCTTCAATCGCTGCTTTCGCCGTAGATTCGCCCAATGCCGGCGTCACGCCGGAGACATGCAGCCAATCGGCTCCGATCAGCAATTGTGGCCAGTCGTAATTCGATGCCGCCGTTAATGCAAATGCCGACTGTGCACGGTCGTAAATCACTTCGCTCGGACGTTGCATCGCGCCCTGCACCAGAAAATACAATCCCATGCGGCCTGGCGCGCTTGTTACTTTACGGACATCAACACCGTGCTTTCGTATTTCGGCAACGGCGGCGGCACCAAGCGGGTTTTCCGGAATCACGCTGACCAATGCGGCTTCGTGGCCATATTTCGCCAGCGAAACTGCCACATTGGCTTCGGCGCCGCCGATATGAACTTCGAGGCCGGGCGACTGCAGCAGCAACTGGCGGCCCGGAGCTGCGAGCCGTAAAAGCAGCTCGCCAAAACAAACAATACGTGTGGACATCTTGCCTCCCTTCCGGATTACCACGACCGCAGCTGGCCGTCGCGACCGCCAAGCCAGGCTTGAGTCACGAATTCGATACCCGCCTGCAAGCCGGTGAAGCAGGGGCTTGTACATGGCGCTAAATCTTATGCTACGCTTTAATGACCACCGGTGTCAAAACGAGACTTGAAAAATGATACCGGTGTCAATTCGTTTGTAATAAGGCTCGACTATCGGTAAAAACTATCCTGGGAGGGATACCACATGACGTCAGCACGCAAAGGGCCGCAGGGCCCCTTTACCGCCGCACTTTCTGCGGCAATTGCATTGGCTCTGCATATGCCGGCGATGGCTTATGCACAGGACACCACCGCCAAAGATACAAAGGCCACTACCAGCACGGAAGCGGATAGCTCCAGCGATGCAAAAAAAGCGCCGCCCAGCGAAGAACCAAAAGAACTCGCAGCCGTTCAAGCCGTTGGTTTTCGTTCCAGTCTCGAGAAAGCGATGGAAATCAAACGCGCCGAAACCGGTGTGGTCGATGTCATCGTGGCTGAAGACATCGCCGACTTTCCCGATCTGAATCTTGCCGAATCGCTGCAGCGCGTTCCGGGTGTTTCTATTTCGCGTGATGCCGGCGAAGGAAGAAACATTTCCGTGCGCGGCCTGGATTCGCAATTCACCCGCGTTCGCATCAACGGCATGGAAGCATTGACCACTACCGGCGGTACCGATAGTTCCGGTGGAGCCAACCGTGGCCGTGGTTTCGACTTCAATGTTTTCGCGTCCGAATTATTCAACCGCTTGACCGTGCGTAAAACCGCTTCGGCAAATGTCGAAGAAGGCTCGCTTGGTGCCACGGTGGATTTGCAAACCGCGCGACCTTTCGATTACGAAGGCTTTACGTTCGCAGCCGGTGCCCAGCTCGGTTACAACTCGCTTTCCGGCGACAAAGATCCACGCGCTTCGCTGCTAATGAGCAATCTCTGGGCCGATGGCAAGTTTGGTGCCCTCTTGTCGGTCGCCTACACCGACCGACAATCGGTCGAAGAAGGCCATAGCACGGTACGCTGGGACAACGGCACCAGCAGCGGCAACTTCAATGCGGCTTCGCCTTTCACTGATGCCCGATTAGCAACGACATTCCATCCGCGACTGCCGCGTTACGGCATTCTCGAGCATGATCAGCAACGGCTCGGCGTTACCGCCTCGCTGCAATTTGCTCCAAGCAATAAAACCGAATTCAACCTCGATGTTCTGTATGCCGGCTTTGATGCAAAGCGTACCGAAAATTTCATTGAAGCAATTTCCTTTAGCCGAACCGGCACCGGCAAGCCGCAAACCGTCGTGGTTGATGGCGAGATCGACGAGCACGGCAATCTGGTTTACGGCTTGTTCAACGATGTCGATATGCGCTCGGAAGCGCGCTACGACGAACTCAGCACCACATTCACCCAGTTTGGTTTCTCATAAATTCACCAACGATTTCAAAATGAGTGCTTTCGTCGGTCGTTCGAAATCGGTTTTCGATAATCCGATCCAGACCACAATCACGCTGGATCGTCAGAATACCGATGGCTATAGTTGGGATTACCGCGACAATGACCGGCTGCCCGTCATCAATTACGGTTTTGATCCCAGCGACCCGGCCAGCTGGACATTCGTGAACGGCATTTCGGAAATTCGCCTGCGTCCACAGAAAGCGGTCAATACTTTCGACACCGCACAAGTCGATTTCAAATGGAATATTTCGCCGGGCTTCAAACTTTCCGGCGGGCTGCTGTCGAAAGAATATAAATTCGAAAGCAAGGAATGGCGTCGCGCCTCCGAGTTGGCGGTTCCTGCGCTGCCAGGCGGCGTAAGCCTGGCCGATTTGACGACATTGATCGGATTAAACGGTAGCAATAGCGGATCGTTCTGGGTCATTCCGGATATTGCCGCATTCGCCGAGCAGTTCGACATCTACAGCAATAGCGGAACCTTTGCGGTAAGCCAGGACGTTGCAAGCGTACGTGGCAATAATCGCGACGTTACCGAAAAAGATTTCGGTTTCTATGCGCAGGGCGATTTCAGTTTCGACATCGGCAAAATTCCATTGAGCGGTAATCTCGGCGTTCGCCATGTCAAAACCGAACAAAGCTCGACCGGCTATTCCATCACCGGTGGCGTGCCGGTGTTGACAACCGTGACGCGCGATTACGACGATACCTTGCCTTCATTGAATCTGGTCGCCGATTTGAACGATGAATTGCTGCTTCGTTTCGGTGCATCCAAAGTCATGGCGCGTCCCGGTCTTGGCAATCTGACGCCCGGCGTCACCGTAAGCGTCAGCGGCGGTAACCGCACCGTGACCGGTGGCAATCCATTGCTGGAACCGTTCCGCGCAACCACTTACGACCTGGGTCTGGAATGGTATTTCGCCGAGGAATCATTATTGTCGATCGGCGTGTTTTACAAAGACATCGCAAGCTTCGTACAAACCTCACGCGAAATTCGTCCCTACAATACTTCCGGCCTGCCCGACAGTTTGCTGGTCGGCACTGGCGCCTTACCAACCGATGATTTCCAGTTCAATATTCCGGTCAACACACCCGGTGGTCCGCTGAAGGGTTTCGAAATCAGCTACCAGCAACCCTTCGCTTTTCTTCCGGGCAAATGGGCCAATTTCGGCACGCAATTGAATTACACGCATGTCGAATCCAAGATTCAATACGTCACTTCGACCGGCTTGCCATCGCTTCAAACCGATTTGACTGGCCTTTCCAGCAATGCCTACAACGCAACGCTTTATTACGAAGGCAAACGTCTCGGCGCGCGTATTTCGGCGGCGTATCGCGATGATTATCTAACCACCGTACCCGGCCGCAATAACAATGATGTCGAAGGCACCAAGGGCGGCACCACGTTCGACATGTCGGCATCCTGGAAAGTAAACGATCGATTTGAACTGACACTCGAAGGTTTGAACTTGACCGATGAATATAACGATCAATGGGTAGATTCGGTCGCCGATCGCGTTTCTGTTTACCACCATACCGGCCGCCAATTTTTCGTAGGCGTGCGCTTTAAACTATAAGTTGTAAGGCTTTGAAGCCAGGGCAGGATTGTTCCCGCTGCCCTGGCTTCCTTCTTACCGATGAAACGAAGATATTTCCTCCAGGCAAGTTTGTTAGCGCTACCAGTATTGGCAGCTTGTCGAAGCCTGTCGTCAGGCAAATATCATTTCGATGCTTGCGTTACGAGAAGTTGCAATGAAATTTCCGGCATTCCCTGTTTCGATACCGTTACTGCGGCCATCGCATCGGCACCCTCCGATGGCAAAAGCCCGTATCGAATAAAAATCAGTCGCGGATTCTGGCGCGAAAAACTGGTGATCGATAAACCGAATATTCATTTGATTGGCGATGATCGAAAGGACTGCGTTCTGAGCTTTGATGCTGCCGCCGGCATGTTGCGTCCGGATGGTTCAGCCTGGGGCACCTGGGGCTGCGCGAGTGTGATCGTGCGCGCGCCGGATTTTCACGCAGAAAATATCCGGATCGAAAATGCTTTTGATTATGTCGACAACCTGAGTGCACCCAAGTTTGAAGTGATTGGTCCGAATGGTGCACAAGCAGTGGCACTGATGCTCGATGTCGGTGCCGAGCGCAGTGTTTTGAAGAACGTCGATATCGCCGGACATCAGGACACGCTCTTCGTCGATGCCGGTCGCAGCGTTTTTCAGGATTGCCGAATCAGTGGTAGTGTCGATTTTATTTTCGGTGCCGGTGAAGCCTGTTTTGAAAATTGCGAAATCGTTTCGCGCTTTCGTCCCGGCAAGGAGCGTCAGGGTTATATCGCGGTACCAAGCACGCTTGAAACACAAATGCGCGGATTGATTTTTCATCGCTGTCATTTGCTTCGCGAAAAAGAAATTCCCGACGCCAGCGTGGCACTTGGCCGCGCCTGGCGACCCGGCAAACAATTTGCCGATGGCAAATATGGCGATCCTGCCGTACTCGGCACCGCCGTATTTTTATCCTGCTGGATGGACGCCCATATCGACCCCAAAGGCTGGGATACCATGGCCTACACCGCCCGCGATGGGCAACGGATCATGCTGCAAGCAGAAACCGCACGCCTCTACGAATACGATAGCCGTGGCCCAGGAGCTCTACGTTCACCGACACGGCGATTGCTCAATAAAGCTCAGGCAAAAGCCTATAAAATGTAGGTCGGGCCTCCGTCAAAAGGGGTCAGGTTGGGCTACCCCTGGGCTACCCCCAGTTTGACGGACACTTTAAAACAGAGACAATCTCTGTTGGAG